>JAIOTD010000037.1 GCA_021107205.1 archaeon
ACTCGATTCTAAATAAATTCCTTTATCTGTTACTCTATTTATTGTAATATTATTTAATATATTATTAAATGCTGAATCAAGATATATCCCTGTGGTGGACGAATCAATATTAATATTAGAGATATTGTTATTATTTGAATTTAACATATAAATGCCTTTTGCCCAACCGCTTATTATACAGTTAGTTATTGTGATGTTATTAAAATTAGTTATATTTATAGCATAAAAAGTATCATCTCCTCCTGTATATTCTATAGAATCTAAATTATTACAATTTAAAATTAAGTTACTCGCTTCCATATGTAATGCTATAACTGTTTCGCAATTAGCTAAATTTGAGCTATCTGTTTCATTAAATGTTCTTGTTTGAGTTAATGTATCTCCACAATCACAAACTAAATCCCCTCCACAATTTGCAGCATTTGTTTGATTTATTAAAGTAATTAAAAATATTAATATTATAATAAAAAATACCTCTTTTTTCATTTTATTATTAAAAACGTTAATTATACTTAAATCTGTTTATTAGGTTTCTTTTTGTAACTCTAAACTTTTTTCTTCTACTTTTATTTTATTTATTTTTATATATCCAGAATAATCACTTTCTTTCATTACATCGTAACTAAGAATTTTTAATCTTTTATTGAAAATAGGACCATCAATTACTAAAGTATCATAATATCCGCCTTCACCTAAGAAATTAAAACCATGTTCAATAGATAATTTTCTTAGTTCTTCTAATGTTTTTTTGTTAATTTCTTTTCCCAACCAATTGAAATTTAAACCATCAGAAGCAAATTGAGTCATTATAATTTTGTAACCTTTACTTAACATTTCATTTAATGATTCTTCTTCTGATAAATGAGCATGAGATGCAAATACTTCTACTCCTAAAGGCATCATTGTTTTTTGTAAAGTTCTAATTTGAGTTTCTTGTAATCCTATTCCTCCTAGAACTAAAGCATCAACTTTATTTTTTTCTACAACTTCCTTTACTATTTCAGCTTCTTTTTCAGGATCAGCTACTTTACATTTTAAGTAGAATTGTTTAATACCTAAAATTTTAGCTAATTCTTTTGTATGTTCTACAGTTGCGTAATGGAATAAATAACAATCTGTTCTATTTGGTTTTACAGAAATTAAGTATTTAATATTCCACCCTTTATTCATACAATAATCTATAGCTAAGCTAGAATCTTTTCCACCTGAATATAAAACTGCTACATCCATTTTAGTTTTTTAGAATCGTTATAATTTATAAGGCTTTTGTTATAAAAAGAATATTAAATATATTATCACTACTAAACCCACAAATAAAGCTAATTTTATCATAAATTTTGTTGTTTTTATTATAAAACCTAATAGAATAAAAAATAATACTGCTAAAACTATTACCCAAGTTAATGGAATCATTTTACATCAGTTTTTTTAATTTTTATGCAGCCCTTTGTTGCTACAATAATAATTTCTTCATCTTCATCAAATTTAGCTATTTTGTTTACAACTTCAGGAATTCTTATCTTTCCTAATTTTATATCTAAATTTGTTAAAATTTCTTTTTGACCGTCTTTTTCTATATTTAAATTACTCAAAACATCTTTATATTGTTTGCTATCTTTGCTATCTTTAAACTCTTTAGTTCTTTTGTATAAATATTCAGCAACTTGTTTATACAAATTTTCTTTAGTTGTTTCACTTATTCCTTGTAAACCAGGACTAATATTTGCTTCAATAACATAATTTTCTTTTCCTTCTAGAATATCTATTGCACAGATTTCAGCACCCACTGCTTTAGAAGCTTTAATACACATTTTTGCAGTATCATAATCAATGATATATGGTAATCCTTTTCCTCCTGCATGTATATTTGCTCTTATGTCTTGTTTAGCTGCTTTTCTTTTCATTGAACCTAAAACTTTATCACCTAATACTAAAACTCTAACATCTGTAGCATTTGTATCAATATATTCTTGGATTGTATATGGTTGTTTGAAAATTTCTAAAGCATCTAAAATTGTTTTTGCTGATTCCAATGAATCTGCAACCATGACGCCTTTTCCATGAGTTCCAGATTGTGTTTTTATGATTGCCGGGAAATGCACTTGTTCTATAATTTTCTTAGCTGATTTAGGATTTGGAGCTAAATATGTTTTTGGTATGCATATTTTATTGTTAAGTAAAGCTACTAATGTTAAAAATTTATCATGACCTACTGTAAATGATTCTGGAGATAAAGGCATGTAGGTTTCTTTATTTAGTGTTTGAGTTATAGATCTTAGTAATAATGCATATTTATAAGAACCCCTGCAGTAAATACAATCATATTTTTCCAAAGGTTCTCCTTGATGAAAAACTTCTTGTTTATTTGTAGAAACATTAACTTCTATTTCTTTTAAGTTAAGAAAATCAACTTGAGAGAAATATTTAGTTGCCTCTTTAGCTATTAATTCTGATGTTTTACTTTTAAGACTGATTATTGCAAGCTTCATTTTTTAGAAGGATTTACTAAGAAGTTCTCTTTAAGAATGTTTTGGCCTATGAGAACTTTATATTTCATTCTTTTTCTGTCCATTAAATTGAATTTATAATTCATTTTTCTGTTTTGTAATTTGAATGAGACTTTAATTATAGGTCTTCTTGTTTTTCCATGTACATTTCTTATTCTTCTTGAACCCACTATGGGCCCTAATCTTAAATTTGCTGCTAAGTCTATATCTATAGATGATTTAGTTGCTCCTGTATCTATTCTAGCTAAATATTCTTTTTTATCAATTTCAATAGGTTCTATTAAACCAACAATTGTTTTTTTCATGTTTTTAATAATGAGATTTGGTTTTTTAAGGGTTTCGGGAAAGAAAGGTTTATATATTCTATAAAATATCTTTTAAATAATGGAAATATCGAAGAAAAATTACTTAAGGTATTCATTTATAGGTTTATTTTTGTTAGTTTTAATTTTATCTTTTTTAGTTGTTAGGGACTTTCTTATCCCTCTTATAACAGGTATTGTATTGGTTTACTTTTTTTACCCTGTGTATAAAAAAATTAAAGATCTTGTTAAAAATAAGAATGTAGCTTCTTTGATAACCATTATTTTGATTATTTTAATTGTAACTATTCCTTTATTTTTTATTATTAAATCTTTAATAGTAGATTCTTTAGCTTTTTATCAAAATTTGGAAACATGGCAAGCTAATTTAAGTCCTGCTATTTTAGAAATTTTAAAAAGTTCCTTAGGATCTTTATCTCAGAGCATTTCTAGTTTTGTTTTTTCATTACCTTCTTTTGCAATTAGTATTTTGATAACTTTTTATTTAATGTTTTATTTATTTAGGGATGGAGAACAATTTTTAAAATCTTTTAAGAAAAATTTGCCTTTAAAGAAAAAACATAAAGATAAATTATTCAATGAATTTAAAACTGTTAGTAATGCTGTTGCTTATGGTTTAATTTTAACAGGAGTAATAGAAGGTATTATTGGAGGTATTGGATTTTGGATATTTGGAATACCTAATCCCATTTTTTGGGGTTTAATAATGGCAATATTAACTATATTACCTGCAGTTGGAACAAGTATTGTTTGGATTCCTGCAGGAATAATTGCATTATTGCAAGGAGATTATTTTTCAGGTATAGGAATTTTAATTTATGGAGCTTTAATTATTACATCTATTGAATTAATATTAAAACCTAAATTGATAGGAGATAGAACCAAATTACATCCTTTATTAATTATCTTGGGAGTCTTAGGTGGACTTCAGTTTTTTGGTTTTATAGGTATCGTTTTAGGACCGTTCATATTAGTTACCTTAACAACTTTATTGAAAATGTTAGTCATTAAGAATGAAACTTAAAATTAAAGATCTAAGTTTTTTAACTGGAGGACCTTTCATAGCTATAATAAATAAGGAAGATGCTAGAAATTTAGATCTTAATCCAAGAGATAGAATACATATTGTTAGAGGTAATAAGAAAGTTTCTTCTTCTATAGATATTGCAGAAAATGGGGGTATAGTAAGATCTGGACAAATTGGTTTGTATGATGAAGTTTTGGATAAATTAGGAACGCATAAAGGAAATGTTAGCGTTAGTTTAGCTAAAAGATTAAAGAGTTTAGCTTTCATTAAAAAGAAATTGGAAGGTAAGAAATTAAATAAGAATGAACTAAATGAAATTATTAAAGATGTTGTGAATAATGATTTGAATGCAATTGAATTAACTTATTTTATTTCTGCTTGTTATACTCGTGGGTTAAGCAATAGAGAAACTATTGATTTAACTAAAGTAATAGTTAACAATGGAAGTCAATTAAAAGTAAATAAATATCCCATTTTAGATAAACATTGTTCTGGTGGTGTTCCTGGAAATAGAACAACAATGGTTGTAGTTCCAATATTAGCAGCTGCTGGTTTAACTATCCCTAAAACAAGTTCTAGAAGCATATCAAGTCCTGCAGGTACTGCAGATACTATGGAATTTTTAACAGAAGTTACTATTTCTGTTGATAAAATAAAAAAAATTGTAGCAAAAACAAATGCTTGTATTGTTTGGGGTGGGGGTGTTAATTTAGCTGCCGCTGATGATAAGTTAATAAAATTAAGGCATCCTATGAGCCTAGATCCTGAAGGTTTGTTATTGGCTTCTATTATGGCTAAGAAAGCTGCTGTTAATGCAACTCATGTTTTAATTGATTTACCTGCAGGTAATGGAAGTAAATTTGAAACTAAGAAACAAGCTATGAAATTGAAGAAGAAATTTCTTTCTTTAGGTAAATTATTGAAAATGAAAATTAAAGTTATTTTAACTGATGGAAGACAACCTATTGGAAATGGTATTGGACCTGCTTTGGAAGCGAGAGATGTTCTTTGGTTATTAAAAAATGATAAAAGAAGTCCAAAAGATTTAAGGGATAAGTCATTGAAGATAGCAGGAATTATGATGAATATGGCTGGAATTAAAAATGGATTTAAAAAATCTAGAGATATTTTAGATAGTGGGAAAGCATATGAAAAAATGAAAGAAATTATTAAAGAACAAGGAGGAGATTATAATATAAATCCTGATAAAATTATTTTAGGTAAATATAGAAGTAAAGTAAGAGCAAAGAAAACAGGTATTGTTAGAGATGTTAATAGTCAAGTTATAGCTAAGATTGCAAGAATAGCGGGATCTCCTTTAGATAAAAAAGCTGGAATTTATTTAGAAGTCCATGAACATAATATTGTTAAGAAAGGCCAAGTTTTATTTACATTATACTCAGAAAATAGAAAAAGATTTAATTATGCAAAAGAATTTTTAAGAAATAATCATCCTATTTTAGTTTCTTAGAATTTTTCAATTAAGGTAGGTGTCGACCTAAAAAATTTACTTAACTAAAAAACCCCACCAAGGTTTATTTACAGAAATAATATTGTTCGTTTCAGCACTAACTTTTGTTTCAATTTCTATTGAAGTAGGTATTATGAAAAGTAATCTAGTTGGTTTTGTTCCTTTAATAGAATAAATTGGTTGTTTGATATCTTCTATTAGTTCTATATTCTTAATTGAGTTTATGTTTTGTGTTTCAGTAATTAAAATAGCATCTTCAGGTAGAATGTTTATTTGTTTTTTTCCAACAGAAGTTTTCATCATCAATTTGGATTCTTCAATAGTAAGTTCATTAGAGTATTTTACAGAGATTGCATTTGTTTCTAGTATACCTCTACTTCCATCAATATGTAATGTTATATCTGTTAGTTGTTTTTTGTTGTTCCTTGTGATTTCTACCGTACCTGTTACTATGTCATATGAGATTACTGTTTCACAATCTTCTCCTTCACAAGTTCCACTGCAGATAATTTGTACAGGATATGTTAGTCCAACACCACATTCAGTTCCAATAGGACATTGATAATAACTACAAGGATTTGGTTCAGCACATTTCAACCCAAGTTCAGGAAAAGAAAAACAGGTTAATCCATTAGGACAAGGATTTTGTAAATCACAATTGATGTTAGTTATATTAATATCATCACTTTCACATTCTCCTCGATAGTTGAGAGCTATATGATTTTCCATTAAAAAACAATTATTTATATAAGTCACTCCATCACAGCCACAGACTGGGTTATAATATTCTGGACATGGAGTTTCCTTCACTGAACAATGTCCAGTTATATTATCACATGGTCTAAGTCGACATTCTTCTTCACTTTCTTCACCGTCACAGAATTTATGTAACATACAACTATATTCATCATAGTAATTTGAACCACAATCTTCGTTGTTGGTACAACTTCCTATACAAGTTACCTGTATTGGGCACATAGGGATCCATGTAATGTTTAGATTTTCAGGACAAGCATACTCATGTTCATATGATGCACATCTTCTTCCAATTCCCGAGAATTCAAAACAGTCACCAATGAAGTTACATGTTTCTGCAGGAGGACAGTCACTTTCATCACAACTTATGTTGGATATTCCAGTTATGCATGATCCATCATAATTTTTAAAAACCTGACCTTGTTTTCTTAGACAATCGTTTTGATAGGTGACTTCATCACTTCCACAAACTGGAGATACTGAAGAATTGCATGATGTGGGAATCTCTGTGCATAGACCTGCTTCAGAATCAGGAGGGAAATGATCGCAAAACTCGTTGACCTCACAATCTGAGTCAGAACTACATTGTGCTTCTGCATAAACTATTACAATTATAAATAAAAAGAAAAAAACCAAGGATATCAATACACTCTTTTTCATGTTTATAATATTTTTTCTTTGTTATTTAAGCTATTTTAATTTCTTAATAAATGTTTGATTAAAGAAAAATCTCTTTTTATATGTTTATTTAAAATTCTCCATATGATGTCCATAATTAAATGAGTTATTAAACCAATTCCTAAAATTAAGTTTATAGGGTTTGGAAATAATATAACAAATATCAAAAATAAAACTGTAAATTCTATTGTGTGGAAAATATTCAAGGAAATTTCTTTAGGATGTCTTTCATATTTGTAATATTTATATGCTTTTTTGAAACTTAGACTCTTTTTTTTAATAATGTACTCAATATAATGATCAACATCTATTAAATAACCGAAGATAAATACAAATAAACTTAGCAAACCTAATAAAGGATATAAAATTATAGCTAAGATAATACAAGATATGAAATGATATATAGGATACATGGTTAATTCTCTTGTAATAAAATTTTAATTATTGCACCAAATGCAGGTCTTGTTATGAATACTCCAATTGTAACTCCTGCAATTGTTACGAATGCAAATCCAGTTAATAATCCTGCACCTGCTTTTAATAATGGAATCATTGCTGCTACTGTTGTTGCATATGCTATCATTATAATGAAAAATGCTTTTTTCATTTTATCTTTCCAATTGTAATAGGATTCTTTTTTACTCAATACCTCATCCGCAATAACGATTTGATGATCTACACCTGTTCCTACAGTTGCTATAATACCTGCTATCGCTGCCAAATCTAAGTTATATCTTATTAAAGCTGCTAATCCCAAAATTATTAATATTTCACTTGCAGAAACTATTATAATTGGAACTGCAATTTTTAATTTTCTGTATCTTATGAATATAACAAGAGCTACTGCTAAGATTGAAAGTAATGCTACCAAAAAAATATTTTTCAAGAATGCTTTTCCTAATACGGGTGATATGGAATCTGTTTGTACTATATTTAGTTTAACAGGTAAACTTCCAGTAATTAAAACTGTTTGTAAGTGATTCATTTGATCAAGAGCATTGTCTAAAGCTTCTTGTTCTGTATTTCCAAATCCAGGACCTGAAATTGAGATATCTCTTGCTTCTTGTCCTTTTAAATCCGAACCTATGTTTAATGAATCGACTAAATTATTATCTAAATAAAGATCAAGAGGTTTACTTAGATAACTAGTTCCGGATGTTGAATAATTAATGTCTAATTCAGAAGTAACTTCTGCATGTTTTTTAGCTGCTGATTCACTTAATTTTATTGAAAATTCAAATCTACATTGATAACCACTTTCTACTTGATTACATGCTCTAATTCCAGAACAGGTTCCATCCCCTCTACAAACAAAAGGAACATCTTTATTTCCACCTTCGAAAACAACATCATCACCTATTTTTGCTTCAAATACTCCTTGTTCAGAAACTAAATTTTCAACTTCTTCTTTTGTTGCTCCTGCTATTTCTACAATAATAAATTTGTTTCCAAGAAGATCATCTGCTTGTTTTATTGTTATGTCTGATAATCCATAAACATTGAATCTATTTTCCATTACTTGAATCATTTCAGAGATTTCTTTGTTAGATAATGGTTGATCTGGTTCTAATAAAACTCTAGTACCTCCTTGTAATTCAAGTCCTTTGATAATATTGGAATCTGCAATTTCAGAAACTGTCAAACCTAAGTTTGCTGTTTTTAGTAAACTATAATCTGATTTATCTGTTGTGATGTGTAAAGCATCACCATTTTCTATAGAATCTAAAATATTTGAATAATCTTCTAGATTAATTATTTCTTGATTATTTATTTCTCTAATTATTTCCCTATCTGTTGGTAAAACATCTGAATTAGATGAAATTCCTGCAAAAGCAGCGCTTGAGTTTGTTTCTACACCCCTTATTGCTACACCTTCAGGATTTAAATTTGGATTAATAATTAATATAGATAATAATATTACAAATATTAAAATTAATATTCTTGGTTTTAAAAATTGTTTTAGTTTCATGTTATATTTTTCTTTTTAGCATACATTAACAATATTGGAGCATTTGCAAAATAAGTTGAGAAAATATCAACAATTAATGCTATAATTATAATTGTGAACATCTGTGATAATACTGGTGAAGTAGAAACTATTGCTGCTACTGATAATGCAACTATTGTAGTTGTTGTCATTGTTAATCCTGTTTTCATAGAACCTTTCATCCTTTCTAATATTGGAGATTCTTTTCTTTTGATCATTCTTGTTGTAAGTAAGATATTTGTATCTATAGAATAACCTAAAATTAATAGGAAAGCTACAATACCTGCTGCTGAAATTTGCATTCCTATTACATTTACAATTGCTAAAGTTACTATTAGATCTGTTAGTGCTGCTAAAACAACTGTTAAACTTGGAATAAATGTTCTGTAAGCAATTAAAATAACTATTGCCATAAATAAAAATGCAAATAAAATTGCTAAGACTAAATCTTTATAGAAACTTTGACCAAATCTTGCACCTGTTTGAGTAATAGATATATCTTCTTCATTGAATTCTATTTTTTCTTTTAATGCAGATATTAAAGTTTCTTCATCTATATCTGAAGTTTCTATAATAATTCCTATATTTTTTTGAGATGTGAAATCTGTTAGTTCCCTTATACTTAGATCTTCAAATTTAGAATTAAGAAATGATTCTATTTCTTGGAAATTTAAGTTTTCTTTGTATATGGTTGCTGATATTCCACCCTTTAGACTTACATCTCTGTTAATTAAATCTCCGTTGTTTACGTAGAAAACTCCTAGGAAGATAATACTAATTAATAGTAATGCTAATGGTATGAAAATTAGCTTTTTGTGGTTTTTTTCATAAAAATTATTGATATTCATTAAGATTTATGGTAAGAATAGGGTTTATATATTTTTTTGTTAAAATGATATTATGGTTGAA
>JAIOTD010000057.1 GCA_021107205.1 archaeon
GATAGTGGTTATTTAAGTAAAGATAAAGGAAAAATTGTTAAGATAAATAAAGTATTTATGAAACCAGGAGTGTATCCTAAGTATACCACTAAAAAAGAGTAAAATTTATAAATGAATTTTAATGAGTTTTGAATACAATGATAATATCTATAGATTTAGGAAAACTTGCTGGAGGAAAAGAATATTTAGAAACATCTGATAATTATGATGAATCTCAGATTCCTTTTAATATTAAAGACCTTATTTTTTTAGGTGAGGGCGGGTTTTCAGTTAAATCTAGAATAGTTGGATCTAAATTTGAAAATAAATTAGGACATACATTTTATGGTAGTGTTATTTCAAAATTATACCCTTCTAGAGAAGACTATGCTTTAGAAAAAATAGATCCTTCTTTTGTGGGAGTTTTTAATTATTTACTTCATCAATTTATTCCAGAAGAGGTTAGATATTCTAGAGGATTTAGGATAAATATGGAATTAGATATGAGTAATCAGAAAGATTATGGAAGAGTTGCGCACATTGTAAATAGATTAGAAAAAGTTTATCAGGTAATTGTGCCTTTTAGATTAGGTTTTCCAGGTATTGACGTTCCACCAAACTCATTTCATGAATAATTAACTAACCAACATTCTTTACTATTTTTTATTTCTAAGAAATTAGACAAAAATGATTTTATTTCTTCTGGATTGAATTTTTTTTCAAGTTTATTATTTGACTCTATTCTAAAAAAATCTGGTTTACCATAGAAAGAGTATTCTTCAAAGTTTAAAACAAAAGACTGACTTATTTTTAATTTGTTATCTTCTTTTATAAAATAACCTTTATTAGTTAATATTTGAATTATATCATAAATATCTGAAAACTGGACTCCTGTTTTTGCAAATATTTCTGCTGGTGTAAATTCTTTTAATAATAATGCTGCCGTAAAAATTCTTTTTTGTTGAGGAGATAAATCCATTTCGTAAGTTAATTTTTTTCCTTCTAATTTTTCAATATCTTTTAGAATATCCCCTGTGTTTAAATTAACTAATAAATTAAAATCTTTAGAGTTAACATATAAACAAGGAATTAAATTTGTTGAAATTTCTTTTTCAGGGTTTAATAACTTAACATCTTCTAAAGAGGTGTTAGGATAAATTAATTGTAATAATTCTCCATTTTTAGGTTCATCTGTGTTATTTTCTTCAGGAATAATATTAAGCATATCAACAGCTTCACCACCATGCTTTGTCATTCTTGGTCTTACATTAACAAATAAAGGTAAATCTATTACTCCTGCTACCATTGCAGTACCTATTGAAAGATTTTGAATTTCTTTTTCTGATCCAAAGTTAACACCTTCTACTGAATTAGTAATTGCTCTAACATCATTCGGATTTGTAACTTTTAATATTATTTGAGTATTACACTGGGATAAAACAGATTTATCTACTCTTGAGGGTCTTTGAGAAATAATACATAAACCTAAACCGAATTTTCTTCCTTCAGAAGCTACTTGTCTTAATATTGCAGAACTTTTAGCTTCTCCAAAAGATCTTTCAGGTAAAAAATTATGGGCTTCTTCTACAACTGCAAAAAATGGAGGAATATTTCCTTTTTTTCTTTCTTCAAATAAATCTTTCATTAATTTGTAAACAATAACTTCTTGTAATTCTGGTTGACAACCTCTTAGATTAATTATAGAACATTTTCCAGGTTGTATTAATTCCTGAACTGAAGTTGGAGAATCTGAAAACAAATTTAATTTTTCAATATATTTTATTAAATTAATTAAAGAATATTTAACATTATTTTCTTCCATTTCTAATTCTAAGATTAAATGATTAAAATCTACTTTTGTTGTTTCCTTTAATGCAGAATATAATAAACCTAATTGATTATTGGAAAGTTTTGCAGGTAATATATGAATAATTTCTTGAGGTGTTAAGTTATGATAATTAAGTTTTAAAGGAATTGCATTTGGATTATCTTCAGGGTTTGGCGTATATTCTTGGATTTTTTCATTAAATGCTTTTGGTTGAATATTATATTTGATTAATTTTTCTTGATCTTTATCGTTTTTGAATTTTAAAGTAGAATATTCTCCATGAGGGTCTATTATTAATAAGGGAATTTCTTTTTCTAATATTTCCTCTACCAAAACTCCTGATGTATAAGATTTACCAGAACCAGACTTAGCTAATATTGCTACATGTTTTGTTAATAATTTATTTAAGTCTAAATGAATTTTTAGATTATCATAACCGTCTAAATTACCAAAATAAGCTGCTTTGTTTTCTTTTTTTAGATTAAGAACTTCTTCTATGAAATTATCATCTGCCTGTAATACTTCTGTATTTGGTTGGAAAGGGCTTAGAACTTGTTTTAATGCATTATCTTTTCTGTAACCTATGATTTGACAGTAAGCTATTTCTTGATCATGTGTTTTTTCTATTTCATTTATCTGAGCTAATATATATTGGTTATCATGAAAGATTTGAACATACTGAAATTTATTAGTAGGGGCTTTAACTAAGAATTTAAATTCTCTTGTGGTTGTTTTTCCAGTTATGTTTCCTAATATCATTTTTGTTAAAAATTACTTAAAGTATATAAATGAGGGGGAATAATAACATTTATATATTCTTAAAGCTGCATTAAGATTAATAATATCTAATAAATGGAGGTGTTTATATATGAGCAAAGGAATGGGTTGGTTAACCTTAATTTTAGGTTTAATAGTGTTGATAGTACCTTGGGTAACATCAGGAAGTTCGTTACAATGGATTGAAACTATTGCAGGTATTATCGTAGGAATTGTTGGTATTACCATGTTAAGTGGTAAATAAAGAAAAAAAGAGGTAAAAAATATGGATTCATGGAAAGTTATTCTTGGCTTATTGATAATTGTCTTAGTTTGGGTTAGTTCAGATGTTTGGTCTAAAATACTAATAACAATTGCAGCATTAATGTTTGTTTTTCCGGGATGCACATGTTGCACACCAGCTAAGAAAGCTCCAGTCAAGAGAAAAGTAAAAAGAAAGAAAAGAAAATAAATTTTTTCTTTTATTTTTTATTTATTTTTAGTAAAAAGATAATTATTTAAAGAAATTAATTGAATTATATTCTATGGAAAAAGATTTGTTTTGGTCTGATCAATTAGCTGATTTAATTATTAAAAGAAAGAAGTATAATCATGTTGATAAGAAAATAAAAAATCCCAAGATTTTAACAATAAAGAGTTCTACTTCAATTTCAGGATTGCCCCATATTGGAAATTCTGCTGATGTGATAAGACATTATTCTTTGGTTCAATCCTTAAAAGATAAAGGGGAAAAAGTTAGATTTATTTGGGTAGCAGAAGATATGGATCCTTGGAGAAAAGTTCCTTCTAATATTCCAAAAAGTTTTAGTAAATATCTTGGAATGCCTGTTTCTGCATTACCATGTCCTGAAGGTTGTTGTAAAAGTTATGTGGATCATTTTAGTAAATTATTTTTAGATAGTTTAGAAAAAAGTTATGGAATTAAACCAGAGTACCTTTCAACAACAAAAGAATTTAAGAAAGGTAGTTTCTATAAACAAATTAAAAAAGTATTAGAAAATCATGATAAAATTGTTGAGATTCTAAACAAATATAGAAATGAACCTTTGGGTGAAGATTATAGTTTATGGAAACCTATTTGTGATAAGTGTGGAAAGATAATTACTACTTCTACCACTAAAATAAGAGAGGATGGTGTTGAATATGAATGTAAAGATTATGATTTTAAAGAATTTGGTAAGGAAGCTTATAATAAAGTAAAAGGTTGCGGTCATAAAGGTTTTAGTGATATTAAAAAAGGTAATGGGAAATTAATGTGGGTTGCTGAATGGGCTTCTGAGTGGGATGCTTTTAAAGTTGTTTTAGAAGGTGCTGGTAAAGAACATTTTATGCCTGGTGGCAGTTTTTGGAGATCTGGTGAGATATGTGAGAGGATATTAGATTGGCCAGAACCTTATCCTGGAAAAAATCCAATTCAATCTTATGAGTATGTTACTGTTAATCATGAAAAGATGAGTGCTTCTAAAGGTAATGTAGTTGCAACATGGGAATGGCCTAAGTTTGCTCCTCCTGAAACATTGAAATTGTTATTTTTGAAGAAACCAAACAAAGTTAGAGATTTTAAGTATGAAGAAATTTTTAAGTTGGTTGATGAATATGATAATTTGGAGAAGATTTACTTTGGTGAGACTAAATTAGAAAATAAAAATGAAATTATAGATTCTAAAAGATTATTTGAAATGTCTAGCATTAAAGTTCCTAAGAAATTTAGAAATCCTGTTTCTTTTAAATTATTGGGAGATTTATCTCAAGTTAGAAGTGATTTTAAAAATTTGAAAAAAGTTTTGGGTAAATTAGATGTTAAGATTGAAGATGAGAAATATCTTAAAGAAAGATTTGAGAGTGCTAAAGAATGGGTTAGATTATATGCTCCTGATTTTATTAAGTTTAAAGTTAATGACAAGTTGCCTAAAGTTGAATTAAAAAATAATGAGAAAAAAGCGTTTAAGTTGTTAAGTAAGAACTTAAGTAAAAATAAGTATAATGAGAAAAAATTATTTGAAGAGTCTTATAATATTTGTAATGAAAATAAAGTAGATAATAGGGAATTTTTTAAGAAATCTTATTTGATGTTGATAAATAAGGAAAGAGGTCCTAGATTAGCAGGATTAATATTGGCTATTGGGCAAGATAAAGTTAGTAAATTATTTAATAATGTTTAATTTCTTAATGTTATGAAAAAAATAGCTTTTGTTACATATGGGTGTTCATTAAATCATTCAGATTCTGAAGTAATGCATGGGTTATTAGAAAAACATGGTTTTAAAATTACAAATACAAAAGATGCTGATTTGATTGTTGTTAATTCTTGTACTGTTAAGAATCAAGCTGAATCTAAATTTTTTAGAACGTTAAAAAAATTTGAAGATAAGAAAATAGTAATTGCTGGTTGTATTCCTCAGGCAGATGCTAAATTAAGAAATACCGAATTAAAAGATTATTCTATTGTAGGAATTTCTCAAATTAATAAAATAGCTGAAGTTGTAGAAGAAACATTTAATGGGAATGTAGTTCATTTGTTAAAAAGAGAGAAAAATCCTAGATTAAATATTCCTAAAATAAGAAAAAATAAAATTATAGAAATTATTCCAATAAATGAAGGTTGCTTAGGGAACTGTAGTTATTGTAAAACTATTCAAGCTAGAGGAAGGTTAATTTCTTATGAAATAAAGGAGATTAAAAAACAAATGCAAGATGCTGTTAAAGATGGCTGTAAGGAAATATGGTTAACATCTCAGGATACTTCTTGTTATGGTAAAGATATTAACACAAATATTATTGAATTATTAAATGAACTTGTAAAAGTAAAAGGAAAGTATACAATTAGATTAGGAATGGGTAATCCCACTTATTTTTTATCTTATTTGAAAGAGTTAACTAAACTTTTTCTTAATAATAAAATGTTTAGATTTTTACATATTCCTGTTCAATCTGGAAATAATAGAATTCTAAAAGAAATGAATAGAGATTATAAAGTTGAAGATTATGTTAAAATTGTTAATTATTTAAGAAATGAATTACCTTATCTTACAATCAGTACAGATATCATAGTTGCTTTTCCTGGTGAAACTAAAAAAGAATTTGAAGATTCTGTTAAATTAATTAAAGAAACTAAACCTGATATTGTTAACATAAGTAGATATTGGGCAAGGCCTGGAACTTTAGCTGCCAAAATGAAACAAGTTGGTGGTGATGAAAGTAAAAGAAGGGCTAAAGAATTAATTAAAGTTTTTAGGGAAGTTGCTTTGGAAAGAAATAAAGAATGGTTAAATTGGAAAGGAAGTATTGTAATTAATGAAAAAGGTAAGAATAATACTTTTGTTGGAAGAAATCTTCATTATAAACCTGTTATTGTCAAAAAAGGAAAAATTGGTGAATGGCAAAATATAGAAATAAAAAAAGTTACTTGTTATGATCTAAGGACATTTTAAGCATCCAAAGATTTAAATACTAGTTTTTCAAGATTTAGCATTACGGGCTTCATATTGCCAAAAAACAAGGAGGATGGAAAAATGGCTGAACTTTTAGTTGTAAGAAGTAAGTTAAAAGATTATGCAAAGGGGATGAATGTTTCTGGAGATTTTGCTGATGCTCTTAGTAAAAAAGTTGAAATGTTAATTAAGGATGCTTGTGAAAGAGCTAAAGCAAACGGAAGAAGAACTGTTCAAGCAAGGGATATATAATTCTCTTTTTTTATCTTATTTTTGCTCCGTTCTTAACTTTTTTATCTGGTGTTAATAAAGAAACTTCATTATCATCATCTACTGCTAATAACATTCCTTCTGAAATAACTCCCCTTAAAGGTTTTTTCTCTAAATTTGTAAATATCACTATTTGTTTTCCTAATAATTCTTCTTCAGAGTAATTTTCTTTAATACTAGCTACTACGTTGATTTCTTTTCCTATATCTACTTTAAGAACATATAATTTATCCGCATTTGGATGTGATTTAACCTCTAAAACAGTTCCTGCTTTTACTTCTAATTTTTCCCAATCTGAAAATTTAATTTCTTCACTCATTTTTAACTTCCTCCCATCTTTTAACATCTAATCCTGAAACTATCTCTTGAATCTCATTTAATGTAAAATCATGTGTTTTCTTATCTGTTGTAGCACAGCAATCATCAACAACCAAAACTTTAAAATCTCTTATTTGTAATTCTAAAGCAGTTTGTCTTACGCAACAATTTGTCATAACTCCACAAATTATTATTTCTTCATAACCTTTTTCTTTCAAATATTCTTCTAAACCTGTTTTATATAATCCGTTTATTCTATTTTTTATGAATATTTTTTCTTTTTCTAAAGGTTTTATTTCTTTGAAAATTTCTATATTTTTAGTATCTTCAATACAATAACAAGGATTATCTTCATATTTTTCTTTATCAGATAAATCTTTTTTTATTACATGTTGAGTAAATATTACTTCTACACCTTTGGTTCTATAAAATTCAATTAATTCTTTTACTCTTTTAATAAAATCTTCATCAAGCATATCTAAACTTAAACAACCTTGTTTAAATTCGTGTTGCATATTTATAACAAGTAAACATTTCTTCATTTTACCCTCCTAAATAAATAATCTAATTTTTTAATTTTATATTTTTTTTCTAATCCTAATTTACAATCATTTAAGTTTCCTAATTTAACATTTAATTGTTTGTTTATTTTTTCTGAGGTTTCTGGTAAAAATGGTTGTATTAAAATTCCAATTATTCTTATTGCTTCTAATAAATTATACATAACTTGTTCTAATTCTTTATCTTTTAATTTCCAAGGTTCTTTTTTATTAATGTAAACATTACATGTTTGAATGAATTTGAATATTTCAGATAAAGCGTTGTGAATTTCATATTTTAAAATATAATTATCTATTTTTTTAGTATCTATTGTTAATTCTATTTTAGATTTATTAACTTCTTTTAGATTTTTTTCTACTAAAGTTAAAGTTCTTGAGATTAAATTACCTAATTCATTTACTAATTCATTATTATGACGTTCAATTAATAATTCTTCCGAATAATCAGAATCGTCAAATACAGAGCATTTCAATAAAGAAT
>JAIOTD010000051.1 GCA_021107205.1 archaeon
AGTTATTCATTAGGAGTTATTGCTGAAGAAATGGCTAATTTACCTAAGGATGTTAACGAAAATATGGCTGTTTTAATTTTAGATACTATGGGAATATTTTGGAGTATGAAATATCCTAATCAAAGACAATCCGAATTATTGAAACATTGGGGTTTGAGTCCTAAAGGTTTAGATGTCGAAGTTTATACTCCTAAAGGTAAATTTGAAGAGTATAGAAAGAAAAAAGTTCCTACAGATCAAAGTTTTTCTGTTAAACCTAATGAATTGAATGCTTCTGATTGGTGTGATGTATTTAATGTTGAAATTACAAGTCCTATTGGAGTTTTAATTGAAAGAATGATAAATAAAATTAAGGGAGATTATAGTATTTCCGATATTATTAAAGAAATTAAAAAGGATAAAAAAGGTGTATTGAATATAAAACAAGCTTTGGAGAATAGATTCTTAGCTGCAGATTCTTGGGGATTATTTGATGTTAAAGGAACTAAAATTAAAGATATTGTAAAAGGTGGGCAAGTTTCTATTTTAGATATTAGTTGTTATACTGATTGGAATATTAAATGTTTAGTTGTTAGTATTTTATCTAAGAAATTATTACGTGAAAGAGTAGATGCAAGAAAATCTGAAGAAATGGATATGATTAAGAAAGGTCAACATTATTTTGATTTTGGAGATGAAAAAAAATTAAAAATGCCTTTGGTTTGGATGATGATTGATGAGGCTCATGAATTTTTACCTAAAGAAGGAAAAACTCCTGCTACTGATGCTTTAGTATTTTTATTAAGAGAAGGTAGGCAACCAGGAATTAGTTTGGTTTTAGCTACACAACAACCCGGACAAATTCATAGAGATGTTTTCACTCAAAGTGATATTATTGTTAGTCATAGAGTTACTGCCGAATTAGATGTTAAAGCTTTGAATAGTATTATGGAAACTTATTTGACAGAAGATATTTTGAGTTATTTGAATAATTTACCAAGATTAAAAGGTTCTGCAATAATTTTAGATGATAACTCTGAAAGAATTTATCCTATGAGAGTTAGACCAAAAATGAGTTGGCATGGTGGTGATACACCAAGTTCTGTTAGAATAAAAAAAGGATTGTTAGATTTAAAATTATGATTTAGAATAATCTGTTAGTGGTTTTATCCAAGGTATTGCTGCTCCTGTAAGTCCAAATTTAACTCCATGATTTCCTACAAAATTTTGTATACCTCTTGCTACTTCATTTGCTTCTAAAGCTTCTGCTATTCCTGAAGATCTATAAACTGCAGCAGGTAATCCTATTGCGGCAGAAGCTGTTTGAACAGCTAAACCATACCATTTAGTATCATCATGTCCATTTATCATACATTTTTCTGCATAAAAATAGGGTGTTAAAAAAGTAGCTACACTTTGAGCAAAATCTGCTGCTCCTTTAAATTGATCAGGCATAGCTGATTCTAATAAACCACCTAAAAGATTTGCACCCATAGCTGTACCTAATGCTATTGAAGATTTTCCTATACCTTTTTTATGATTTACCATTTTAATTCAATAAATAAGATAAATCTCTTGCTTATAAATCTTTCTATTTGTATCTATCTTAAAGTAGTTACATTAAGAAGTAATTTTAATATCAAACACTATTTTCCAAACTTTAGGCGAATAAGGTAGAACTTTCTTCTTATTTAGAATTCTAATTTTTTTATTTGATTTTTTAGCAGTATTTTCTACTATTTTTTCCATATCTTTATATGAATCTTCCTTAGAAAAGAAATAAAGATTGATTATTCCTTTTTTCTTTATATATCTGAAAACCAAATCTAGAAATTTATAAGCATCTTTAGGTAAAGGCATTATGATTCTATCAAATTTTTTGTTAATTTTGGGTAATATTTTTTTAACATCTCCTTGGTAAACTTTAATTTTATCAAATACTTTGTTTAATTTAATATTTTCAGAAGCATATTTATGGGCTAAGGGGTTTATTTCTATTGCATGTGTTTTAGTTTGTGGTTTATTTTTAGCTATCATGATAGGTAAAGGTGAAATTCCAGAAAACATTACTAAAATTTCTTCTTTTGGTTTTACTTGATTTTCAATTCTAAGTCTTTCTGTAGATTCTCTTGGAGAAAAATATGTTTTTTTAGGATCTAACCTTAAAACAAAACCGTGTTCTTTGTGTAATGTTTCTGTGTTTTTTTTACCGGCAATTAATGTTAATTTTCTTGTTCTATAAATTCCTGAAGTCATAGAAGTTTTTTTAAGAACTGTATGGATATTTTTGTTTAATTTAATTAATGTTTCTCCAATTAATTTTTGTTTTTTAATTAATTCATTAGGAAATTCTGAAAATATTACAATATTTCCAATAGTGTCAAAAGATCTAGGTAATAATTCTAATTCTTTTTTAGTTAATTTATTTTTTAGAACTTGTTTTAATGTAGTCATATTTTTGTTTTGTCAATAGAAACATTTAAATGTTTGTTTTACAAAAATTTTATAGAGGTGATGTTATGAAATTACTAATTATTGTATTAGGTATAATTACTGTAGTTGTAGGTTTATTGCCTTTCTTAATGAATCTTGGAGTAATGCCTACAGATATTCCTTCTAGCGGACTAATTTATCAAGGAGTTATTGTCTTAATAGGAGTTATTTTAGTATTTTATGGTAAAAGGTGGCTTTAAAGGTAAACTAATATGGGTGAAGTCTTAGGTAATGGCATAACTGGATTTTATAATGGATATGATATAGGTGAACTAGTTTTAGGTGCTAATTACCAAGATCTTTTATTAGTAAAAATAGGTTTATGGATTATTCTTCTTGCTGTTTTGTATAATTTGGCTTTGAAGAAAATATTTAAAGAAAACTTAGGAGCTGGATTTATAGTTGCTTTAGTAATTTCTTGGTTAGGAATGGTATTTTTACCTGAATCTTTTGTTGTTAAATTAGGAGAATTTACAACTTTAATTGTGGTGGGGGCTATTTTTGCATTACTTTATTTAGGATTTAAAAGATTATTTCCGAGATTAAGTGGTAAAGCATTTTGGTTTGTTATGTCTGTTTTTTTCTTTGTAATGTATTATTTAATTTCTACATTAGGAAGACAATTTACAGGTAATGAAATAATTGATTCTATAATATTATTTTTAACAGATTATAATTGGATGCTTTTGGTTGCAGGTATTATTTGTTTTATAATATTTTTATATCTTGTTTGGAAATCAAGAAAAAAACAACCTTATGTTCTTCCTGAAAAAGAAGGTAAAAAAAAGAAAGAGGGGAAACCTAAAGTTATTGAAAAAGAAGTTATAAAAGAAAAATATAAACAAAAGAAAAGAGATCGGATGGAACTTCAACAGAAATATAATTATTATCTTTTTGGAATTCATAAAAAAGGATTAAAAAACCATCAAAGAAAAAGAATGTTAGATGCAATGAATGCAATTCAATCTTTGGCTAAAAAGAATAAAATAAAATTAAAAGGTAAGGATCCTGCAACTATAGAGAGTAATTTAAAAGCTAAAGGAGAGCTTTAACTAAAATCACCTAGACCTTTTTGTTCTTTGGGTTTTTTTCTAAATCTAGACAACATTTTTTCAACTCTTTCTTGATTAAAATCATGTTTATCAACTAATATTTTTATTATTTTTTCTTCATTAACATCTTTGAATTTGATTTGGTAGTTTTTCATAATTGGCATTGATTTGAAAACAGCATAAATTTGTTTCCAATTAAAATCAGGTTTTAATTCTTTGAATAAATTATCAAAACTTTTGTGTTTCTGAACTAATTTTAATGCGGTTTTAGGTCCTATCCCTTTTACACCACCATTATTATAATCAGTTCCAGTTAAAATTGCTAAAATAATTAATTGATCTTGATTTATTTTTAGTTCTTTTAAGATTTCTTTTAATTCCATCATTTCAGGATTTATAGTAGAATAAACTCCTGTAGGTAATTTTCTTCTTGGAGATGTTGTTAAATTTCTAATAACTTTTGGAGCAGAATAAAGTAAACTATCATAATCTGTGGATGCAACAGCATAAACATCCCCTTTTTATGCCATAAAAGAACATTGAGCTTCTGCTTCTGAAGGAGCTTGTATTGTTGGTAAACCAAAAGCATCAATTAATTCTCTAGCTTCTTTGCTCATATCTAAAGTTAATCTTATTGTTTGTTTAGAATATCTTAACATTAATTCTTCATCGCCTTCTTCTTTAGCTTCTTCTAGTTTTTTTTCTGCTAATTGTTTTCTATGTTCTCTTGATTCTTTTTCATGAAGTTTTAAAATAGGTGGTTTTCCATCAAAAACAAATATTGGTTTTATTCCTTTTTCTATTAAATTTGGAATTCTTGTTGATATTCCCATTAAGTGAGATGTTACATTATTATTAGAATCTATTAAAGGAGTTCCATCTGGTTGTCTAATTGATGATAAAAATTGATATAAAACTTGAGAAGTATCTACCGCTATTTTTTTATTTTTTAATTCTTCCCATGAAATTTCTTTTTTTGGGATTATATTTGATATGTTTAAACCCATGTATATTGAATAGAATAATTGTTTATAAATTTATTCTGAAGGTTCTTTAAGTTCTATTTGTATTCCATTTCCAGATATTTCTATTGAATATTTGGAAGATTTTATGTATTTTGAAATTTCAAATTTCAAGCCTTCTAAATATTCACTTACGGCATTATTAACTTCAGTTCTGTCCACTATATTACTATCTGTTAGAGTTATTTCACCTTCTATCCCTGGGAAAGATATACTATAAGTCATTGCATATTCATCAGAACCTCTAATTTCCCTATTTATTTCAGAAACAGAAACTTTGGTTTTCTTTGATTCTTTAGTTAATAATTCATGTTCTAGTCCAAACTTTAATTGTGATAATGGATCTGAATTTGCCATATAATTAATATAAATTAGAAATTTATAAAACTTTCCATTGTAACCACTAGTAAATAATAATAGAACCTTTATGTATATGTTTGAATTTCTAATTTTGAAAAGAGGATGATATTAAAAAAAGCATTTGATCATAGTGGAGGCTTATACCATTTTAGATTTCATGAACTTAAATTAAAAAAGTTAAATAATGGTTTTTTTGGTCTAAATTATTACTTAAATGATATATTGAAAGAATGTCCGGATGATTATTTCTTAAAAGGTCCTAGGGGTTCTTCATTAAAATTTAAATTACCTGAATTAAATATGCATCAGATAAAAGGTCATGAAGTTTCTGAATTAACAGAAAAAGGATTAGATTTTAATGGAAAAAGATTCAAAAGCAATCATATGAAAGTTCAAGTTTTTATGTTGGAAAATGATAGTAATACAGTTGCTATGGAAATTCCTATATGGTTAGAACCTGATGAAATTGATAATTTTAATAAAATATTCAAAGAAGAATTCCCTTTAACAGGCCATATAGATCTTTTAAGGATAGAAGATAACAAAATATGGGTGTGGGATTATAAACCTAAGGCATTTAATGAAAAATATGCTGCAACTCAAGTTTTCTTTTATGCTTTAATGTTGAGTAAAAGAACAGGAATAGATTTGAATAATTTTAGGTGTGGTTACTTTGATGAAGATTATGCTTTTATATTTGAACCTAAAAAAGAACTTCTTGATAATCCTGAATTAAGTGGTTTTTGATAAGATTTATATACAATATTTCTTAGTTTAAACTTATGGTAGAATTTTATGGATTAGATATGGATTATTTGGATGATGGTAGTATTAGAGTATTTGGTAGAACAAAAGATCATAAAAGAATCACTGTTTTGGATGATAGTTTTAAGCCTTATTTATGGATTATTGCTGATAAAAATACTGAAAAAATAAGGAAAAAGTTAGATAATATCAAAGTAGAAGAAAAAGATCATATTGCTCAAGTAATTAAAACAGATGTTTGTGAAAGAAATTACATGGAGAAAATAGTAAAAGTAATTAGAGTAACTGTTAGTCATCCGAGAGATTTTAAAATAATAAAAGAGGAAATAAAAAAACTAAAATTGGAGAAAAAAGGGGCTGATATTAATTTTATTCATCAATATTTAGTTGAGAAAAATTTAACACCTTTGACATTATGGGATATTGATGGAGAACCTAAAGAAGATGGAATTATAAAAGGTGAAATAAAACAAAAAAATGAAGAAATTTATCCAGATCCTAAAATATTAACGTTTGACATCGAAGTTTATGGTGGTTCTGTTGCAGAAGATAGCGTTAAGAAAAATCCAATAATTACAATTGCTTTTTATGGAAATAAATTCAAGAAAGTAATAACTTGGAAGAAAACAAAAGAGGAAAATGTAGACGTAGTTCAAAGTGAAGCTGATTTGATTGAAAAATTTAAAGAAGTTTTAAATAAATATGATCCTGATTATCTTGTTGGTTATTTTTCTGATGGTTATGATTTCCCTTATATTAAAGGGAGAGCTGAAAAATATAAAATAAATTTAGACTTGGGTGTAGATAAAAGCAATTTAATTTTTAGAAGGGGTGGAATGAGTAATAGTGCTAAGATTAAAGGTATCGTTCATATGGATATTTTTAAATTTATAAGGAGAGTTATGCCTGATTATTTGAAATTAGATTCTTATAGTTTAGATAATGTTTCTAAGGAAATTTTAGGGGAAAGAAAATATGAATTAGGTTTTGAAGAGATGGATGAATTGTGGGATAAAGGAGAAATTAAAGAGATTATAAAATATAATTTAAGAGATACTGAATTAACTTATAAATTATTTTTACAATTTTTACCTAATATTCAAGAGTTAATTAAATTAATTGGAGTTTTACCTTATGAAATCTGTAGGATGAGTTATGGAACTTTGGTTGAAAGTTATTTGATAAGAAGGTCTAAAGAATTTAATGAAATAATTCCAAATAAACCATCTTATCATGACATTTCTGAAAGAAGAGAGCATACTTACAAAGGGGCTTTTGTTATGGAACCTAAACCAGGTTTATATAAAAATATAATTTTCTATGACTTTTTGAGTTTATATCCCACAATAATTATTTCTAAGAATATTTCTCCAGGTACATTAAATAAAAGTAAAGGTCACAAAACACCAGGAATTACTGATGAGAAGGGTAAAAAAGTTAATTATCATTTTGATCATGAAAAA
>JAIOTD010000042.1 GCA_021107205.1 archaeon
ATATAATCTCCACTATAACCTCTTCTTCCTTTAGTCCCTGAATCGGTTTCTAAACCTTCACCATCAAAAACTCTTGTAAGAATTGATAAATTTTCAGTTAAATCCTCTTTTCTTTTACCAAAGATTGGAGCAAGTTCAGGAACTATAACTGTTTTATTTTTTATTTTTGGAAGTAAATCTATTTTTAATAACTCTTTATCTCCTATATTTGCATGAGATACAAATGATTTTGGGGTAAAATTATCTGTCTTGTAAGTAATGCCATTAATATCATAAAAGAAAGATAGTATTGTTGTTTTTGTTGAACTTGGAGCTCCTTGTAAATTTAAACCAACAGGGTCGGATAAATCTTTTAATTTTAATGTAGCAATCACACTTAAACATGCAGATGTTGGAAGCCACATTTCTGGAAAGTTTTTTTCAACAACTTCCTTCAATTCTTTTATCGTTGGATTGCTTTTAATTAATATTTTAGTAAAAATATTATTAGGATCATTTTTTCTTTTCTCTTCTCTAAATTTTTCTGCTTGTAGTTTTTCTTCTTTAGAAAGTTCAGGTAATGGTTTCATTCCCCACCACCCTTTAACTCTTTAATTTTAAGAATACGATTTGATGCTATAGTTATTTTATTATAAAGAGTTTCAAAAGTGACAAGTCCTTCTTTTATTTCTAAAATATTAGAATATGCCTTAATTATATTATCACTTTCATCCTTAAAGAAGATTAAATATTTTTTTCTTTCCCAATCTTGCATCTTGCATCTCCATCTTGTTTTTTAATTAGAAATAATATTTTCTGGTAACCATCAAGAACTTCTCTTAAAAATTCACTAGGACTTTTATCTAAATTAACAGATTGTTGATTAATAAATTCAATTTGAATTGGCTTTAAATAGTACCTGCAAGTTTTTCCATTTGAACTTGCGATAGCTTTATATTTTTCCTTCTTTTTTACCATAAATGCCCTCCAATTTTTCCAAAAATGCTTCAAAATCTTTAGTTAATTCCATTTTTGTTCTCCTCCAGTATTAATTTTTTTAATTTCTTTTGAACAAAATTTGACATATTTGTATCTAGTTTTTTTAGGATTGGTATAGATTCCCTAATTATTTCCACATCAATTGAAACTGATCTTACTGTTTTCATATTTACTTATTTAGTAAACTTATTTATATAGTTTACTAGTATAGTAAACTTATTTTGAATAATATGTTTTGGAGAATATATATGCTTACTTTGAAAGTAAACATACTAGTGTAGTAAATTATTTAAATAAAGTTATTTATTTATTTAATATGAAAAAAACAAGGTTTAAGCCAATCTTCGATTATTTCGATTATTTTTTCTTAGATTTTTTAAGTAAAGGTCCGTCCAATAATAAGACAATATTAGAGCTTAGAGATATACTTAATGTGGCACATAAGAATCTTTTAGCACATATCAAGAAATTAGAAGGTATGGGGTTAATAATAAGAGATGAAAAGACATTAAAAGGTAGATCCACTTTAATTAAAATAACTTCTGAGGGTAAGAAAGCTCATCAAATATTACATAAAATTTTTAAAAATCAAATTACAAATAAGAAAAAATAAAATAATCACTTCTTAATCATCTTCTCAAAAATTTGTTTATTATTTTCATAGAACTTTTGGAATAATTCTAACTTACCATTTAGATCTTTAGTTTCCTCTTCTGCTTCCATTACAACTTCTAAACTTAATGCTCTACCACACTTCCTACAATACTTACTTTCAAATCCATTAACACATTCACAGAAAGGACAATTTTTAGATTCTAATTTACTCTTAACATCTTCTTCTTTTACTTGCTTGCCATACATTTTCTTAACAGCATCATCAGTATCCCTTCCACTCATATGAATATAAACAGAAGCCATATTACTTGATTGAGTCCAACCATATCTTATTTTCATTTGAGAATCTGTTAAGAATTTTGCAGATTTAGTAGCCGAAGCATGTCTAAACATATGACATGATACTCTTTTAGTTATTCCACATCTCTTAGCAACATCTTTTAACATTTTATTTACATTTGCATGTGTTATATTTCCAAATTGATTTCTTTTACCTAAAAGAACAAACAGAGGATCGTTAGGTTTTCCTAAAGGATGATTTTCTATCCAATTTAATAAATATGGAACAGAAGGAATTAACAATATTCTTCTTGATCCTGTCTTACCTTCTGGATTTGTTATCTCTGCATATTCCCCATCAAACTTAACATGTTTTATTTTACAACTTGCTAATTCACCAAATCTCATTCCAGAATCATAAATAACTGATATGATGGCCTTGTCGCGTAAATTAATAGCACTTCTAATTAATTTCCTAACATCATCGTCATTTAACATATCTTCAGGTAACTTCCTCTTACCATTGCCTAATCTTGTTTTAAGCCAATTAACTTCTAGAGGATATTCTTCGTCATTACCTTTAAACCATTTGTAAAATCTTTTTATAATAATATTATAATCTTGTCTTGTTGATGTTGAAATAGGTTTATCTCTTATCTCCCTTTCTTTTACAGCTAAGATAAGCTCTTCAATATCTCTTTTAGTAACTTCATCAAAATCCTTCTTTAGAATCTCTCCAATTATTTTTAATTTATTCAGATATTTTTCTATTCTAAATGCTGAATAATTATTCACTTTTAAATATCTAACAAAATCATTTATTACACTTTTATTCTTATCAGATAAATTTGATAATTCTAGTGCCCTTAAACACCTCTTTACTCTTTTATCCATATCGTATGCATTTTCCATCTTAATACTCCTAGAAGATAAACTCATTTATATGATTTAGAGCACTGCGGATTTAAACTAAGGAGAACAAGCCTCTGCCGGGACTTGAACCCGGGACCTCATCCTTACCAAGGATGTGCTCTACCACTAAGCCACAGAGGCATTAAGGTATTTTATTTTTTCAATATTTTTTAAAGGTATGTGTTTTAAAATCTTATGAAAATCTTTTTTGTGAACATAAATTTGGTGATAAATATAATCTTTATAATTCCAAGGACATGAATGATGTGACATATTAAATTTTTTAAATATTTTAACACAAAAATTTGCAAAATCATTACTTGCAGTGGATAATCCAAACCCATTTCCTTTTTTACCTCCATTAGTATCTAATAGACCTGCCAATAGCGAAGGATAATATTTTTTTGGAATCTTTGGAATTTTTCCTATTTTTGCTTTTTTACCTAAAGTTAATCCTTTTTCATTTAAGAAATTGTATATCTCTTTTGATTCTATACTACAATTATACATTATATTCTTTTTTGGCCTTTTTATTGATATTATTCTCGGAGATACTTCAAATAATTTTTTAAAAAGAGGATAGTAAACTTTTTCTATAAAATTAAGTGAATTACAATAAAAGTGAATGATATGCCTTTTTTGATATTTTCCATTAGGCCTTTTAGATTTTGCTAATGGTAAACTTCCATCGCCTAAAATTAATCCACAGAAATATGCAAATTCATCGTTGAATTTATTAGGTAATTTTGGTTTATATTTCATAATATTAAGTAATTATTTTTATTTATAAATTTTAAGTGCACAGTTGTCCGATGGGATTTTAGAAAAAATATGAGGGGAACGGGATTTGAACCCGCGTAGGCACTAAGCCACAGGATCTTAAGTCCTGCCCGTTTTCCAGACTCCGGCATCCCCTCATGGCATAGAATTAAGTTAATTGTAGATATAAAAAGATTTTTGTTTTAGAAATTAGATTGGACCTGTCGAAAATAAGATGTTTAGCCTAGCGTTCGACAAACCTTTTTGAACCACAAATTAACTACTTCTATTTTTTATTTAAAATTCTTAATTATTTATAAGCTCTTCTATAAAAATTATTTTTTACTTAACTACTTTTTAACATTTCTTTATAGGCAGGCATCCAAGTTTCATAAATCATAATTAAGTGTTCATAGTTTCTAATTACATTTGGAAATCTTTTTCTAAGATCATTTATTATAGAGTTAAATTGTTGATAACTCTCAACTGCAAACTCAAATTCAACTTCCCAAGGAGCCAAACTTCTAATATAATATAATGAATTTTTATTAGTTCTCATCCATTCAAATAATGATTTTTCATCTTTCTCCGATAATGTTCTAAAATAAATAATTGCTTTGAAGAACTCTAATCCAAGTTTATTAAAATCTACTGCGATTCTATAATTAAGTATTATCTCTCTTTCCTCTAATTTTTTCATCCTACT
Source organism: archaeon (assembly GCA_021107205.1). GTDB lineage: Archaea > Nanobdellota > Nanobdellia > SCGC-AAA011-G17 > GW2011-AR20 > JAIOTD01. The sequence goes on from JAIOTD010000042.1 coordinate 4,250, forward strand.
TCTTATTATTTCAACAGTAGAATTAATTTTTCTTGCTAATTCAGTTAAAGGTATTCTAGCATCATTTGCTAAAATTGTTAATATCTTTAAATCAAGTTCATCAACTTTATTATTAATAACATCACCACCAAAAATAACAAATTCACCATTTTTATCATTAGTAAATAATTTTTTATTATATTGCCTTGTATCCACCATAGTACCCAAAACCTTACTTACAATAAGATGCTCCCATTTTGATAATAAATAATTAATTGTGGAAAAGTATCCTGTTATACTTTTAGAAAGAATAGCAAACACACAATCAAAAGCACCATCTGATATTCCCATCCAATAAATATCTTTATTATGTTTTAATTCATCAAAAAATTTCTCTCTTTCTTCAGGAATATTCTCTAATTTTAAATAAACTTTGAACATATAATAACCTAATTTGTTTGGATTTATAGATGTAATAAATTTTTCAATAATTCCTTTATTCTGTAATTGTTGTATTCTATATTTGACTGTTTCTCTAGATTTACGTATTTTTTTAGCTAAAATAGTATTTGAAATTCTACAATTTTTATCTAATTCTGCAAGAATCTTACTATCTATTAAATCTAATTTTGTTTTCATTATTTACCTATAAATGTATTTTCTTTATAAATTTAACTATTTTCGGTTAAAATCTAAACAGTAATTTAATATATGCAATATGGTCTGATTACTATTAATTAGTAATTAAAAATACTAAGGAGGTTAAAATGAAAGAAGATAAAAAAACAAATGTTGAAACAAAATGTTCGAATGCCCTGTTCATTCCTAATAAAAGAAAAGTTAAATTTTGGGGTGATGATCGTGACAATGGTAGAACTTATTGTAAATTATTATACAAAGAAATTGATGAAAATGAAATTCCACGTAGAACAAATATAGGAAATG
>JAIOTD010000046.1 GCA_021107205.1 archaeon
TGCATATCATAGAAAAATTAAATTTTCTGTCTTAACTAATTTCAAATATATTCGTGTTTATCATGCATTATCAAATATAAAAAATATTGATAAGAATCTATTGTTCTGGTTAGAGTTTAAAGATTTTGAAAAAGAGTTTGAGAAATTATGGTTACTTTCTAGAGAGAGTTTTGAAAAGCAAGAGATAAATAAACTTCTTTCTAAGAAAGATGAACAAAAATATAAGTCAATTGATGAAAGTATTTTAATAGATTTATTAGAGATAAGAGAATTACTTTCTAAAGATTTGAAGAAATTAAGAAATTATTTAGGGGATGAAAAGATTGATGAAGCAATTCAGATATTAATTAACAGATTTATATTTATGCGTTCTGTTGAAGATAGGGGATTAGAAAATAAAAATTTCCTTTTAGGAATTAGAAAAGACTTTAGAGAAGGAAGATTAAGAAAAAGACTTTGGGATGCGTTAGAAATACAATTTAGAATTTTTGATAAAATGTATAATTCAAAACTATTTGCTCCTGGCATACTTGAAGATGAAAAAGACATTTTCTTTGATGACAATACTTTAGACAAAATAATTTGGATTCTTTATTTTGGGACAGAAGGTCAACAAGCGAGATATATGTTTGACCAAATTCCTAGTGATTTACTTGGAGGTATCTATGAGCAATATCTGGGAACAATTCTTAGAGGGACAGATAAGAGAGTTAGACTTGAAAAAGGAACAAGTAAAAGGAAAAATATGGGGATATATTATACTCCCTCTTATATTGTAGATTATATTGTTAAGAATAGTGTTGGAGAATATATTAAATATAAAACAATTGATGAAATACTAGAAGTTAAAATAGTTGATCCTGCTTGTGGTTCTGGTAGTTTTCTTATAAGGGCTTTTCAAGAAATTTGTGATGTTATAGAAGAGAACTTAAAGAGAGGAGAGAAAGCAAAGAAATACCAACATACATTTCAGGAATTTAAAGGAAAATTAAGTTTAGGGGAAAAAGCGACAATATTAACAAACTGTATTTATGGGGTTGATTTGGATGAAAAAGCTGTTGAACTTGCACAACTAAACCTTCTCTTAAAAATTCTTGAAGAAGAAGGAAGAGACATCCCAAATAAAAGATTGCCTACCTTATTTAAAAATATTGAAAATGGAAATTCATTAATTGATGATAGAAAAGTTGCAGGAAGTAAAGCGTTTAACTGGGATGCTCAATTCCCCTTTAAGTTTGATGTTGTTATTGGAAATCCTCCTTATGTAGATATAAAAGGTATGCCTTCGAAAGAAGTTAAATTTTTATTTAAGAAATATCAAACACCTGAGAATAGAATAAATCTCTATTCAATTTTTGTGGAGAAAGCGACACAATTACTAAAAGAAAAAGGGTATTTTGGTTATATTATTCCTAATTCAATCTTATTTAATAGCTCATATAATAAAATAAGAAAATTGCTCTTAGAAAAAGTTGTCTTTGATAAAATTATAAGATTACCAGATGATATATTTGGAGAAGCAAAAGTAGAAACAATAATATTAATTTTTAAAAATAGATCTTCTTTAGAGGATGACAAAACTACTATTTTAACCTATAATGGTAAAGATAAAATTAATTCAGTTGATGAAGATACTGCTAAACAAGTGTTAAGAACAAATCAAAATTTATGGAAGAATAATGAAGAGTTTGTATTTAATATCTTTGCAAATGAAGAAGTTACAGATTTAATTAAGAAAATAGAAAAAGATAAAGAGCATTTGATAAAGTTAGCAGATTTTTCTTTAGGTGTAACTCCTTATGATAAATATAAAGGGCATACTCCTTCTCAAATTAAAAATAAAGTTTTTCATGCAGATAAACAAAAAGATAAGAATTTTAAAAGATTACTTTCAGGAGGAGATATCGTTCGTTATGGAATTTTTTGGAATGAAAAACAATGGATAAAGTATGGAAAAGAATTAGGAGCTCCAAGAGAACAACGATTCTTCATTAAACCTAGAATAATAGTAAGACAAATAATTAGTGGAAACCCCTTAAGAATTTATGCAGGATATTCTGAAGAAGAGTTTTATAATGCTCAGATAGCTTTTAATATCTTATTAAAAGATGAAACAAAATTTAATATAAAATATTTACTTGCTTTAATCAATTCTAATTTAATTAATTTTTACCATTCTGAGAAATTCTTAGATAAATCTAAAAATTTATTTCAAAAGATTTTAATTCAAAATGCAAAATTACTTCCAATTAAATTTCCTACTTCAGAACAAGAAAAAAAGATAATTGAATTAGTGGATGAAATGTTAGAAGCCCAAAAGAAATTCCATAATGGGAAAGTAGTTGGTAAAGAAAAAGAGGATTTAGAAAGACAAATTAAAGATATTGATTATGAAATAGACCAAGAAGTTTACAAACTATATGATATTACAAAAGAAGATCAGGAAATTATTGAGAAGAGTTTGAAGTAGAAATTAAAGTTTTCTTATAAGAGTTGAGAAGACCCATATTGCTACAGCAACTATTAAAAAAATTGGCCAAGCACTATTTCCCAAGGTAGCTAACAAGACAGACCCTGCCGCGAAAATTGCTCCAACACCATAACCAAACGCCCCTATTTTAATTCCCATCTTTATTTTACCTCCTTACAATTATCTAAAAACTCCTTTCCTTGTTTAATTATTCTAAGTTTACCTAAATCTCTTAAATCTTGTTTTAATTTTTTCATATCATTCTCTGTTAAGGAATATACTTCTCTATTTAATCTAAATCTTACATCTATCACTTTTTCCCCTCCCGAGACTTCTGGAGATAAATCAAAATAAATTTTCCACTTTTTTCTATCATCCTCGAATTCGTCTATTTTTCTTTCTTCCATTTTATCAATTCCATAAACATCACACTATTTAAAGTTTACGTTCTATACAGTTAATCAAAAACGTTTATAAATGCTGTTTTACTTTGTTTAATATGAGAAAAAAGAGGATAATGTTTTATGGTAATTAGGAAAACTCCTCAAAAAATAAAAGAAAAGATTCTTTCTAAATTAAATAATCAACCTCTTTCTGTAGAACAATTACGTAAAAATATAAAAGATTCTAATTGGGCTACAATTAATAAACATCTTGAAGAACTGAAGACAGATGGAGAAGTGAGAGAAATTATTTCTACTGGAAAAATAAAAATCTACCAAAGGATTATGGGAGATACCTATTTTGATCTTCCAATTACAGAAGACCAAAGAAAAAAATTCAAAACATTATTTTATCTTATTATGAAGGAATATCAATTACATAAAAAGATTCCTTCAAAAACCCATCTGGCCAAATGTGCCGTTCATGTCATAGATAATAAGGAATCTGGATTAGAAGATTTACCAATTATCTGGTATCTTTATGGAATGATCCCTCAAATGGTAGCAGACCCAAGTAAAGAATATCAAGAAGAAATTCTTCTAAAACACAAGATAAAAATTCAACATTTAATTCAAGAATTTGTAGATGAAAATGGGAATAAAGGATCTATACAAATACAAAAAGAACAACATGAAAAATATGGTGAAGAATTATATGTCATTACAGATACCTTTTTTGAAAAAACAAATGTTCAAATATGGAATGATGAAACAATTTTAAAATTATTAAATAACTTTTTTATTAATTGTCCGATTGATAATGAATTTCCAGAAGTTTTTGAATTGACTGAAATATTATTCTCTTTGATAAACAAACTTTCTAAAATTACTGATTTGCAAGAATACCGAAATAAAATCTTATTAGCATTTAATTCTCTTTGGAAATTCATTGCATTATATAAATTATACAAAAGCAAAACTTCTGGAAAAAATCCTATGCCTAAAGATATTTTACAAAAATTTTATATTGGGGATGATATAGAGGTAAGAAGGGAATGTTTTTATGAAGCAATTCTAGATTTGAAATCTGCTTATCTAAATAAACTTTCTAATTTTGATCTAAATAAAATTAAGTTATCGGAAGGTTCTAAGAGAATTGGAAAAATAATGGAAGACTGGACTGGAGAAGATTAAATGGATAAAGATAGTTTCTTGGATACAAATGTTATTTTTCATTATTCTAATTATATTGAAAAAGTTTCAAAAAACATATTAAAACGTTGTTACTTGTTCATTCAAAATAAAAAAGGAGAATTTATATTATGTGGGGCAGTTTTAAGTGAATTATCTAGGATAATTAAGAAAAGGGTAAACATTCATAAGGCAGTGATTGGTAAAATAAAAGACTCCAATTCATTATTAGAAGAATTTTTATCTCCAAGAGATGTTCCTTATGCAAAACAGCTATATGAACAATTTAAGAATGAAGATGTTAAAAAAGTTTCACTATATTTTGCAGATCAAAGACATTTATCAGAAATAAAAATAGACAAATTTCTAAAAACTAAAGTTGATGAAAAAGTTATCCCTCTTGGACAAATAGATAATTCTCTTGTAAATAAGATAAATGAAATAATTTCAAATCATGCAGATTGTAAAATTCTTGCAAGTGCGATACAATTTCAAAATACAAGAGCAATATTTTTATTTGTGACTGCTGATGGGAAAGATTTAGATCCAAATGATTATAAATATCTCCAAGAACATTTTGAAATTAATTATTCAAATGAAAAATGTAAGTTTCCGGAATTGCTTAATTTGATGTTTACAACCTAACTATACAATCTTCCCACTTTGCCAGTCCTTAACAATTAATCGTGCAACTTTATCCTCATTTATTTCTCCGTGTTTTTTGAAAATGTTTTTCTTTTTTCCGAGCTTTTCTATGAAATCTTCAGCATCTTTGAATTTTATCTTATAGAAATCTTCGAAGAGTGGTTTTCTCATTTTTATTAAATGTGCAACTGTTAGTTCAGGTTCTTTGATTTTGTGATAATCCCTTGCACCAATCATTGCATGTTGGGAAATTTTTTCTGCGTCAACACTAGAATATTCTCTTTTTGGTATTACTCCTGGAGAATCCACTAGAACTATATCTCTACTTAGTTTTAATTTTTGAAGCCCTTTTGTGAAACCAGCAACTGCTCCTGTTTTTGCGGACTTTTTTCCAATTAATAAATTTATTATTGAGCTCTTACCAGTGTTAGGATATCCAATAACTCCTACTGAAAAA
>JAIOTD010000021.1 GCA_021107205.1 archaeon
GCACCTAATGCAGGTAACTTACAAGTATGGAGATTTGTAATAGTAGATGATGAAGAAGTAAAAGTAAAACTAATGCAATCTTGCTTACATCAGGATTGGATGTTAAAAGCCCCAATATTCATAGTTGTTTGTGCAGATCTGGAAGATATAAAAAGATATTATCCAAAAAAAGGAGAAATATATGCAATCCAAGATTGTTCTGCAGCAACTCAGAATATATTATTAGCAGCAACTAAATTAGATATTAATTCTTGTTGGGTTGGCTCATTTGATGAAAATGCAATAAGTAAATGTTTGAGTTTGCCAAATACAGTAAAACCTTATGCAATAATTACTTTAGGTTATTCTAAAGAAAAACAGGAAAAAAAGAATAGATATTCAATTAATTTAGTTACTCGTTTTAACAATTATGAAAACAGAGAAAAAGAACCTTTAAATTTAAGTGATATAGAGAAAAAAATAATTAAAAAACTAAAAATTAAGAAATAGGTTTCTGAACTTGTTGAGGTTGTTGTACTGGAGTTACAGGTTTCTTTTCTTTAATATCTAATAAAAATCTATCTGCAAATTTAGCTACAATGGATGATAAAATTATACTATATAATATAAATACAAAACTTAAATTTAATATTATATCAAATTCTGGTAATTTTGCAGCAGCTATTATAAATACTACAACAGCCACACCCACACCTTTAGCTACATTTAATGTCATAAACCACCTTTCTTTTATGTTTACTGTTGGGAATGCTAATTTTAATGTAAAGAACCTTATTGATAAATAAATAAGGAATAATAAAGTAGCTTTAACTAAAAAAGTAGGATCTAATGGAATCTTAATAACAACCCCTAATAAAATAAATACAATAATTTTTAAGAAGTTAGCAAAAATATTTGCAAATTGAGTTAATTCTTTCTTTTCTTTTAATTGACTTGCACCATAAACAATAGCTAAAGTAGTGACACTTAATACTCCATTACCACCCAACACTTCTGCTAAACTATAACTAACTAAAGAAACTGCAATAATAAGTAAAGGAGAAATATCTTCAACATAAGTTTTCTTCATTAACCTAAATATAACTAAACCTAAAAATAAACCAGTTCCAATACCAGTCATTATACTTTGTAAAAATCCTAAAAAAACATCTCCTGCTTGGAAGACTCCTTGATAAATGTTAAAAATAACAATTGGAATTAAAATTGTAAAAGGAGTATTTAATATAGATTCAAATTGCAACATTTCAACAACTTTGCTCACTTTATTCTTAAAAACAGCTAGAACAACATCAGCACTTGTTCCTGCCATTAAACCTGCAAATATAAGACTGATTAAAAAATTCTTAACAGTAAATAATTGACCATATAATAAATGAGTTATAATACTAAATATAACCAAATTCGCTATTAAAAATAAAAATACTAATTTCAAAACTTGTGGATAAAGTTCATTAACTTCTCTTAACTTAAATTGTGAAGTACTTGTAAATACTAACATAATTAATGCAAAAGTTCCCAAACCTGCAAGAAAACCTGCCGGAAACTTAAGAAAATAACCCAAACCAAGACCTAATAAAATTAATAAAAATACATCTGCAACTTTTAATTTTAATGAAATAACAGAAACCCCCAAACCTAATAATAGTAAAATTCCTAACCAAGACAATTCTGTTAAACTTGCTATATTAAATGCCATCATACCTCTTTTTTATAATATGTTTTATTCTTTAATTTAAAAATGTTTTTATTTTTTCTTAAACAAAATATAAGCTAACAATATTAACCCAATTATATTATAAGTATCTGCTAAATTAAAAACAGGCCAAATTTTAAAATCAATAAAATCTCTAACATAACCAAAAAAGACCCTATCAATTAAATTCCCAATAGTTCCTGCTAAAATAAAAGTTAAAGATAATCTTAATTCTTTAACCTTATAATATTTAACACATACAAAAATAACAATAAAACTAACTAAAATAAATAACCAAGTATAACCTTGTAAGATTCCAAAAGCAGCACCATAATTAATAACATTAACAAAAAAATGTTTTGTTATTTGGTCTAATAAAGTTAAAATTATAATAATTAAAATAGGAATAATCATAAGTTTTATAAGTTCTTTAAATTTAAATATATTGTGGAGAGGTGTAGCTATGTCTGAGAAATCGCCATTAGAAGAGATAGAAAAAATAAAAAAGAAAAATAGTTCAGGAAGAGAGTATAAATTAACTTATGATTCTCTTTCAGAAGGACTTGAACCTATTTATTTCTGGATTCTAGATTTTATGCAAGACTCAGGACCAGCAGGTTTAGGAATGGATGAAGTATTAAAATCAAAAGATGAATATGAAGCAGCAGTTGGTTCTGGTTATTTTGGAGAAATGGGATCTAGAATTAGTGTTATGCAAGATAGAGCTCTAAAAATGATGGCAACTATTAATACAGTTATTAGAAGCATTATTAATTTGATTTATGATTTAAGGGAATTTGATATTAGATTATCACATTATAATTATTTACATTCAGAAATTCTTGATAAAAAAGAATCGGCAAAATTATCATTAAAGCAAGTATGGATGGATCAAGTAGATGTTAAAAGAGGTAGGGGAAGTATAAACATGCTTGCACAACAATTAGATTTTGTTACTTTAAGAGACGCTTTTATGAATGCTAATTCAGAAAGTCAGGTTAGTGGTATGGATTTAAACGCAAGAGTTAAAAGAATTCTAAAACCTAGAGTTCAAGAATATTTAGAGTGGGAGAAAAATTCAGAATCTGAATTAAGAAAGAGATACAACATAGAAAAATCATATCTAAAATCTCAAGTCAATTCTTTAAAATTTTATACAAAATGGGTTAAACCCTATTTAATAGCAGCAAAAAAGTTAGGAATGGCTGAATTTACAACACAATCAGGCAGACCTTCTCCAAATTTAGTAAATGTTTTCAATAACTTAGAAATGCAATTAAGTTTACTTGGAATAAAAGAAATTAAACCAGAAGATTTAGGATATTCTAATCTAAAAACAACAGAGAAATTTTATGCATGTGTAGAAGCAGAAATTAAATTTAGAACAGTTCCAAAGGCAATGCCTGGTCAATCAGGAGCTCAGTATATTCATGCAGGAAGGACAGATATTGTATTTAGATCTTATGCATTAACAAAAGAAGAATTAGATAAAATTCAAGATTTAAAAGATAAAGAAGATTTAGAATTAATAGAGGGTATGACAGATACTAGTTTAAAAGAAATAGAAGAGGATTTACAGAAATATATAGAACCTGAAAAAATAGAAAAAGAAGAGAAAAAAGAATTCAAAATGCCTTTCTCAGATATAGGTAAAGGATTTAGACAAACACTTCAACCAATTATACAAATTGGAACCATGTTTAAAAATGTATTTAAGAAAAAAGCAGAAGAAGGGTCTTCTATAGAAAGAGCAATAAGAAAAAAAGCTTTAGAAACTGCAGAACAAAGAATGTACATAATGTACGATGTTTATAAAAAAGCCCATGGTATGGTCACATGGTAACTTTTAATGAAATAAAAAAACAATTATCTGAAATAGAAAATTATCAAGATAAAATAGATTACTTAAAACAAATTCTAAAGAAAATAAAAGATTCTAAACTAAAAAAAGAAATAAAGAATTTAATTAAAGAATTAGAAAAAGTAATTAAGGAAATTCCAGAATCAACACTTTCATCAAGACCTATTCAATGGTCTTTACCTGAAGAAGAAATTTCTCAACCAGAAGAAACTCCAAGACAACCAATGAGAAAGTTAGAAGAAGAAGTGGAACAATCTACACCTGAAGAACCAATTACAACAACCCAACCAGAATACAGAACAACATCAAGTGGTTATCAAAGAATGTATAGACAACCAGATAATGTTTTTAACAAAGTAAGAACCGAATTAAGTGAA
>JAIOTD010000001.1 GCA_021107205.1 archaeon
TAATCTTATTCCTTTTATTTTAGATATGACTATAACAAATGAAATGGCTAAACAATTAATTTCTGAATATAATTTTAGAGGTACAGCATCTTCTGATTCACATAATGTTTTAAATCAAATAAGAACAAGTGGAATTTATGTTCCTGAGGAAAATTTAAATATTGAAGCTTTAAAAGAACATATCAAAACAGGAAATTTTGAAAAACATGAACAATATATAGATAGATTTAGTTTTTTATTAGGACATTTTGGATAAAATGAAATATAATATTGAACCACATAATGGAATTTGGGTTGCAACTCGAGATGATTTAGAAGATAATGAATTAAATAATCAATTAATTAGGTGTGATGTTTGTATTTCTGATTTAGATCAAACTGATGCAAAATCTCCTGCTAAACAAATTGCTTGGGAAAAATTTTTCACATTAAAAACACATTATCAAATTATTAAAAAGTTTGAATTTGAATTTTATAAGTGGTGTTTAGAAACAGGTTATAAATTAATAGGTGATGGTGAAGAAGCTGAAACAGAATTATGGGAAAAATATATTTCTTTATTTTTACAAGATTCTAAAGAATGTGAAAGAGTTTCTCAGATGTTTACAGAAGAATTTATTCAAAAATTATTATATCCCGGGATTAAGGAATTTTATTCTGAATTACCAGATATGTCTAAATTTTATATAACTAGAAATATAAGAGAGGTAACTAAAATTTTTGCAGATTATTTGGGCTTTATAGATACTATGAATGTACATGGTGAATCTGATAAAAAAACTAGGACAGAGAGATTTTTAACAGAACATCCTCAATTTAAAAGATATTTAGTTAAAGGAGATAGGGAAGAAGATAAAGAAATTTTAAAAGTTTTAAGACATTATAGGGATAATGTAAAAAGTTCTCCAATAGAATATGTTTTAGGATGTCATATATCTGATGCTCCAGAAAAGGGTGATCCTTATTTTAATATTCAAATGGGAAGAAATTATTTGGGTTTGGTTGAGATTTTAAAGAAAAATTAATATATAACCTAGTTATTACATATAACATGAAAAAAGTCAATAGAAAAAATTATGAGGAAGTTGTTAATTTTCTTGTTGATAAATCAGTTAAAGAAGAAAAGAAACCAGAACCATATAAAGTTGCTGAGGATGTAGGAAATATAAGCGAATTAGTTGATGAGGCTACACAAAAAGCTGTTAAATTAAAGTACTCAAAAAAGGAAAAATAAAGCCTAATTTGAGCTTATTTTTTTGATGTCTAAAATCACCAATTTTGTTTATAAATCTTTCTGTGTTAAAACTTAAAATCTAGCAATACGAGGCTTATAGATGCAAAATTTAGGGGTTTTGAGGTAGAAAACTTTTTAAAGAAAAATTGATTTTTTATGTATGGAAAGAGGTTTTTTCCTTAGCATTTTTCTAAGGATTTTTAAGATAGGAAAATGGAAGATTATAAAGCACAAAGTATTCAAGTATTGAAGGACTTAGAAGCAGTCCGTAAGCGTCCTAGTATGTATATTGGAGACACTTCTAGTAGGGGTTTTCATCACTTAGTTTATGAAGTTGTGGATAATTCTATTGATGAAGTTTTAGCTGGTTTTTGTAATAAAATTGAGGTTATAATACATAATGATAATTCTATTACTGTGAAAGATAATGGGAGGGGTATTCCTGTAGATATTCATCCTGAAGAGAATAAACCTGCTGTAGAAGTTGTTTTAACAATGTTGCATGCTGGTGGTAAATTTGACAAAAGTTCTTACAAAGTTTCTGGAGGATTACATGGAGTTGGTATTTCTGTTGTAAATGCTTTAAGTGAACATTTAACTGTTAAAATAAAAAGGGATGGAAAAATTTATACTCAAAGTTATAGTAAAGGTAAAACAATTACGCCATTAACAGTTGAACAAGATAGTAATGAAAGAGGAACTGAAATTAAATTTAAACCTGATAAAGAAATATTTGAAGAATTAGAATATGATTATGATATTTTAGCTAATAGATTAAGAGAATTAGCATACTTAAATAAAAATGTTGAAATAATAATAAAAGATGAAAGAGATGATAAGCAAGAAACTTTCAAATATGAAAAAGGTATTGTGGAATTTGTTGAATTTATTAATTCTAATAAAAAAACTCTTAACGATGTTATTTATTTTAGTAAAGAGAATAAAGTAAGTTTAGAAATTGCAATGCAGTATTATGAAGGTTATAAAGAAAAGATTCATAGTTTTGTTAATAATATTAATACAATTGAAGGTGGAACTCATGATGAAGGTTTTAGAACTGCTCTTACTAGAGTTGTAAATGAATATGTGAGAAAAAATAAATTAAGTGATACTAAATTAACTGGTGAAGATGTAAGAGAAGGTTTAACTGTTATTATTTCTGTTAAAGTTGCTGAACCTCAATTTGAAGGACAAACAAAAACAAAATTAGGAAATAGTGAAGTTAAAGGTTTAATTTCCAAAATTGTTTATGATCATTTGGGTTCTTATTTTGAAGAAAATCCAAATATAGCAAAGAGAATAATTGGTAAGATTATAGGTGCTGCAAAAGCAAGAGAAGCAGCAAGAAAGGCAAGAGAATTAACAAGAAGAAAATCTGTTTTAGAATCTGCAAGTTTACCTGGAAAATTAGCTGATTGTCAGGAAAAAGATCCTATTAAATCCGAATTATTTATTGTTGAAGGGGATTCTGCTGGCGGTTCTAGTATTTCAGGGAGGGATAGAAAACATCAAGCAATACTTCCATTAAAAGGTAAGGTGCTTAATGTTGAAAAAGCTAGAATTGATAAAGTGTTTAAGAATAATGAAATAATTTCTTTGATAACTGCTATTGGTACTGGTGTTAATGATGAATTTAATTTATCTAAATTAAGATATGGTAAACTTATAATTATGACTGATGCTGATGTTGATGGTTCTCATATTTCTACTTTGTTATTAACATTATTTTATAGATATGTTCCAAAATTAATTGAAAATGGAAATGTGTATATTGCTGTTCCTCCTTTGTATAAAGTAAAGAAGGGTGCTAAGAATTATTATGTTTATAGTGAAGAGGATCTTAATTCTTTGTTAAAAGATATTGGTGATAAAGTCATTATTACTAGGTTTAAGGGTTTGGGGGAAATGAATCCTGAACAATTATGGGAAACAACTATGAATCCTGAAACTAGGAAGTTGAAGAAGATATTTATTGAAGATGGAGTTTTAGCTGATCAAATGTTTACTATGTTAATGGGTGATGAAGTAGAACCTAGGAGAGCGTTCATAATGCAACATGCAAAAGATGCAATGAATGTGGATGTTTAAAATGGCAGAAGAAATTCAAAAAAAATTAATTGAAGAAGAATTGAAAGAGAGTTATATAGATTATGCTATGTCTGTTATAACTCAAAGAGCTTTGCCTGATGTTTATGATGGGTTAAAACCAGTTCATAGAAGAATTCTTTTTGCTATGAAAGATTTAGGTTTAGATAGTAATAAGTCTCACAAAAAATCTGCAAGAATTGTGGGGGAAATTTTAGGAAAGTATCATCCACATGGAGATAGTTCTGTTTATGATGCTTTAGTAAGATTAGCTCAAAATTTTTCATTAAGATATCCTTTGATTCAAGGTCAAGGTAATTTTGGAAGTATAGATGGTTTGCCTCAAGCTGCAATGAGATACACAGAGGCTAGGTTAACTAAAATAAGCGAAGAATTATTACAAGATTTAGATAAAGAAACAGTGAAATTTATTCCTAATTTTGATGGAAGTTTGAAAGAGCCTGTTGTTTTGCCTGGAAAATTTCCTAACTTATTAGCTAATGGTACTTCTGGAATTGCTGTTGGAATGGCGAGTAATATTCCCCCTCATAATTTAAATGAAGTCTTAGAAGCAATTAATGCTTATATTGAAAATAATGAAATTACTAATTTAGAATTAATGAAATTTATTCAGGGTCCTGATTTTCCTACTGGTGGAATAATTGTAGGTAAACAAGGAATTATTGAAGCATATAAATCTGGAAGAGGAAAAATAAAAGTTAGAGCTAAAACAGAAACTAAAGATGGTAAAATAATAATTACTGAAATTCCTTACATGGTTAATAAAACATCATTATTAGAAGGTATAGCTGATTTAGTTAAAGATAAAAGAATTGATGGTATAAGAGATCTTAGGGATGAAAGTGATAGAAAAGGTTTGAGAGTTGTTATTTTCTTGAAAAAAGATGCTAATGCTGATGTGGTTTTGAATCAATTGTATAAGCATAGTCAAATGCAAGTTACTTTTGGAGCTATGTTAATTGCTTTACATGAAGGGCAACCAAAAGTTATGACATTAAAAGATTTAGTTAAATATTATGTTAAACATAGAATAAATATAGTTAGATTAAGAACTGAGTATGATCTAAGGAAAGCGAAAGCAAGAAAACATATTGTTGAAGGTTTAATAATTGCATTGAATAATATTGATGCTATTGTTAAAGGTATTAAAGAAAGTGAAAATATTGAGAAAGCAAGAGAATTCTTAATGAATAGTTTTAATTTAAGTGTTGAGCAAGCAAATGCTATTTTAGATATGAAGTTAAGTAAGTTAAGTAGATTAGAACAAAATAAATTAAATCAAGAATTAAATGAGTTAATTAAATTAATTAAAAAATTAGAAGAAATTTTGGGAAGTGAAGAAATAATTCTACAAATTATTAAAGATGAGTTAAATGAATTAAGAGAAAAATATGGTGATGAGAGAAGAACAGAGATAATTGAAGGTGAAGATTACATAGAACATGAAGATTTGATTGAAAAAGAAGATTTAGTTGTTACTTTTACTAAAGATGGTTATATTAAATCTACTGAATTAAGTGAATATAAATCTCAGAGAAGAGGGGGACAAGGAGTTACAGGAGCAAAAACAAAAGAAGAAGATATTATAGAAAACTTATTTGTTACTTCTAGTCTGAATTATTTATTATGTTTTACAAATAAAGGTAAAGTTCATTGGTTAAAAGCTTATCAAATTCCAAAAACAAACAGATATAGCAAAGGAAAAGCAATTGTTAATTTATTGCCTTTAGATAAAGGTGAAGAAGTTAGTGAAATTTTATCTGTTGATAATTTTGAAAACTATTTGATGTTTGTTACTAAGAAAGGAATTGTTAAGAGAATTAAATTAAATATATTTAATAAACCTAGGAAAGGTGGTGTAAAAGCTATTAAGTTGAAGAATGATGAAGTTGTTAGAGTTATTTTAGTTAAAGAAGATTCTAATTTAATTATTGCTACTAAAAACGGAATGGCTGTTAAGTTTAAAGCTAAAGATATAAGGGAAATGGGAAGAAACGCAGCTGGTGTTAGAGGTATTAGATTAAAAGAAGATGAAGTTGTGGGTATGGAGATTGGTGAAAACAATTTATTAGTTATAACTGAAAAAGGTTATGGTAAAAAAACTGATATTAATGAATATAGATTGATTAAAAGAGGTGGTAAAGGAGTTACTAATATTAAGATTACAGATAAGAATGGAAAAGTTGTTGGTATAAAAACAATTGGGGATAATGATGAAATTTTGATAGTTACTAAAAAAGGTATTATCATTAGAATTAATTCTAGTAATATAAGTAAAATTGGAAGAAGTACTCAAGGTGTTAGATTAATTAGATTAAAAGAAAATGATAAAGTAAAAAGTTTGGGTAAAGTTGTGATTAATGGTGCTTAAATAGGACACTTGTCTAAATCTGCTTTTGGTTTTTTTTGATTTAAACTAATTTTTAATATTTGAAATTCCCTTTCTCCTTCTTCAGGTCCTAATAGATCTATATATCCTTGTCTTTGAGAATCAATATAATCTGAAAAACATTTTTCTGATAAATAAGTATCGCTAAAATTAAACCCTCTTTCTTTAAGAGTATCCGGATTATATTCTGTTTTTGATAATATTCTTCCATCTAAAGAAATAGATTGACAACCAAGACATCTTCTAATTAATTTTTTTTCTGTCATTTTAATTAATCCATTTAATAATGGGTATTCCTGAACAAGAACTATATGGTTTTGGAGGATGTTTATAATTAGGCATTAATGTTGCATAACCTCCTTTGTCAAAAGCGTCTATTTCACAATCATCTGATAAATTTCTGTGATTAATTCCTCCCACATCTGTAACAATATCAGGATCAAGTTCATATAAATGAGAAGGAATTATAACTGTAGTACCATCTTCTTCTGATTTTATTAATCTACTTAAAGTATCAGAAAGAACTCTTAAACCGCCTTGTTCAATTAATTCTTTTGTAGGATCACCTACTTGAAATTCTAAATTTTTACAATTAGGACACTGACTAGCAGAAATTTGCCCAATATGATCTAGATTTGTTTGAGATTCCATAAATTATTATTAAGAAGTTATGTGTTTATAAATCTTTCTATTTATTATTACTAATTGATAGTAACACTATAGAAACTTTTATAAAGGAATATTCTACAAACTTATTATGGAAACTCAAGATTGTTTAATTTTATGGAGTTATAATACTTCAGGAAGGTCTAGTGAAGATATCTCTTTAGATAGTGGTAGATTACATGAATATGTTAAAGCAGGAAAACCTGTTTTTGAAGTTCCTACAATGGGAAGTGATCCTTCTATTTTTTATAGAGAAAACGGAAGAAATCCTGGTGTGAATATGACATTAGTTTCTAAAGATATGGGTATAGAGGATAGTAGATACCAATTTAGATTTCTTAGAAATGTATTAGATCTTGTTTGTTTAGAATCTGCTGAAATAATAGGTATGCCTGGTTGTGTGGATTTTGTTGCATCTGAATTAAATAAAAGAGGAATAAAAGCTAAAGCAATAAATTAATTAGATAGATTTATAAATTTTTAATTTTGCAAAAAAATTGTAATGAATTTCACAAATAGATTTTCAGATGTTCTACTTGTATATGGTTTAGATAGTTTGGTAGGTAATAATGAACAAACTGCAGAACGTGAATTTGTTGAAAGAAGACTTGAAGGATATCAAAGACATAGAATACCTATTTTTAGATTAGAAACTGAAGTTTCGGAAGGAAAATTAGAAGAAACTGCAAGAGATTTTAAAAGTAAAGGAATTAAAACTATTGAACTTGTAGGATTATATGGCGGTTTAAATCCTGTAGTTCGTCAATATTTTAGAGAATATGAAGATGGTAAAGCTTTTAATGTAAATGTTCCAATTATTGGTGAAGAATTAAAAACAAGTCTTTTTGTTTTTCATGAGGAACTTCTTAGACATTAAATTATTTTTAATTTTTTAAACCAATATTCCCAACTAGGTTCTAATTTTAATTTTTTTATTTCTTCTTGAGTATACCAACCTATTGATTTTGATTCTACTTCATCTTTAACTATATTTCCAGAGAATTCGCATTCAAAAACATACCAGTAATGTGTTTGAATTCCAAAATTACACCAATTCCAAGAAAGTTCTTCTTCAAAAATTAATTTGTAATTTGTTACTTTTAATCCGCTTTCTTCTTCTACTTCTCTAATTAATGTTTTTTCTGGTGTTTCATTTTCATCTACATGGCCTGCTAAACAAGCAAATCCTAAAGGTGGTTTTTTTCTATCTATTAATAAGAATTTATTATCTTTTTTAATTAAAGCTCCTACAGAATAATGCATATCTCTACCATCTTTTGATTTTCCTAATTTTGGTTTTGGCATAGAAATAATAGATTTTTAACATATTTAAATCATTTTAAAAGTGGACAGCGAACCAAGTTTCCCGTAACGAAGTACAGTACAGCTTGAAACGCAGGTTTGCTTAACTTCTGTGTTCGAAATGGGAACAGGTGAACCAAACCGCTATGACCGTCCAATTTTTCTATAAATTTTTAGTTTAAAAAGTTTTTGTTTTTATAATGGATATTAAGTGATCTTATTGGAGTGCAGAATTGTGAATCTAGGATTTTCGTCTTTTGATAAAAAACTCAATTATTGAATAAATAGTATAAAATAACAGTCCTATAATTAAAACTATAATACAATCAAGAATTACATTTGGAAGGGTAATACAACAATTTGGATGATCATAAACATTATCAAATGGAATAAATAACGAATGATAACAATATTCATTTCCAGACATCATTTTGTCACCTGAATATGAAATTTCTGGGCCTTCTGGGCACTCACATTGACATTTGGTGGAGAGATTCGTCAACCAACATCCAAAAACATAAACTAAAATAAGAAAAATAAGAAAAATTATAATTTTTTTTCTGTTAGGCATAAATGCTTCAAATAATTTTATTGAATTTTTCTTTTCCATGGTTTCAATTTTATAATAAAAAATAAAAAAAGTGTTTTACTTTGAAAATAATTTGTATAAAATCCATATTAGTGCTAGTACAAAAATTAAAAAGTACCAATACCAATCTAAACTTAGCACAGGACTCCAGACCTTTGCTATGAACAATGCAAATGCTAAGAGATATATCTTAAATACTGCAAAGTCCCATACACTAAATCTCCTTATTTTTTTCTGCCAAAAATTTATCAAACTCATTTTATCTCCTCCTATTTTTTATTAATAATATTAATCCTGCTAAAAGAGAACCTATGAAACCAACAAACATATCTTTTTGTGGATCCCACACATCTCCTTGTGTTCCAAAATAATTTAGCCATAGGGATTCATTATTAGTCATAACAATAACTATCATTTCTATAACTTCATAATAACTATGTAAAGCTGCTATTGCAAAAAGTGCTAATAAATATGCCCAAAATTTTTTTACTTTTAATTTTCTTGAAATAAATTCATAAGAAGGTATAACAAATACAAATCCAAATAAGAAATGTACAATACGATCATAACTATTTCTACTTAAATCAAATAAATTTTGAATGAAACTGTATAATGGAATGTGGGTATAACTATAATGACTTCCTAAGGTGTGTAAAACTAAAAATATGAAGATTAAAGTATAACTGAAATTAGAAAATTTAAATTTATTGTATGTTAATACAAAAAATAAAGTGAAAATAACTGTAGGTATATTTTCATAAAACCAAACATTTCTATACCAAGGATTAATTGCTAAAAGTATCCAAATAATTAAAAATACAAATAGTAAAAATTTAGGATATTTGTTTTTATTTATCTTCATTTTTCTTTAATATGTTAATGTAAATATCTCCAAAATGTTTTTCTTGATTTAAATCTATTTTTTCTTGATTTGCTAGATGTAATAAAGGAATAAATGTTAGGATTTTATCTTCTTTTCTATCACTATCAACCAAAACACTAAACGTTAATTTTCCTTTATCATTCATTGAGAAAAATCCTTTTATTTTATCATAAACATCATAAATTAAAGAGGTAATATCTATCTTTTTTTGTGGTATTTCTACATCAATTTTAGTATATTCTATTTCTCTTAGGATTCTTCTTTTATTTACTTCTAGAGCTTTTTGTAATGCTCCCATAAGATCATTTAATGTAACTCTTCTTTTTCTAGGCATAGGTGTTTTTATTGTTAATTTTGGATTTTCTGGTGAAGGAGCATTTTCTAATAACTCTTGATCTATTTCTTCGTAAACTTCTTCTGAAGGATATAATTTGGAATCGAATTCTGTTAAATCTTGATTTAAGAATCTATCTGACTTTATTTTAAGTAATAAGGCAGAAGCTAAGATTACTTTACCAGAAACAGCTAAATTTGTCTCTTTTAAGGTTTTTAGGGTCTCTAAATATTTTCTTGATAATAAAGAAATATCAATATCCCAAGGATTCATTTGCTCTGATTTTACTAATTCTAGAAGAAGGGTTTTCCATGTAATCTCCTCTTTGTTTAAGAGCATGTCATATATCTGATCTTGCATAGTAAATTTTATTTATTTCTTCTTAATAAATAGTTTGTTACTACTCTTAAGGTTTAACAACCGAAAGGTTTATATAGAAGTTATATTTACTATATCTTATCACCTCTTTTTTCCCATGACGATGGTTTCTTCGGAATCTGTCTTGCTGGGTTTTAATCACATAGTAAAAAGAATTCTGTTAAATTAAAATAAAAGATTATTTCATTTCTAAATAATTGCATTTACCACAATAAAATCTATCTTTATGTTCTCCTAGAAATACAGCAGGACCGCATTTAGGACATAATCTAGCTCTAGTTAATTTATTACCTTCTAATTTATACTTAGCGTATTTTTTACTTGGTATTTTGTTTTTTACTTTCTTTTTTGCCATTTATCTTTTTCTTCTTTATTTCTAAAAATTTCATATCCTTTTCTGAATTATAAACTTCAACATTTGCTTTTGAAATACCCTTACCAAAATATGTGAAAACTGAATTTATTTTAAGTAATTCTGGTTTAACTTTTAAGAATTCAGAAATCTTTTTTTGTAAATCTGTTTTATTAGGCGTTTTACTTTCTTCGTGAGGAACCTCAATTACGTAAGATTTTCTGTTAAGTAAAGGTTGATCTTTTTCATTAATAGTTTTCATCTTATTTTTATTGCATATTCTCCATTAGCTGTTATACCTATTTTTTTTGCAATTTCTGAGTTTTTATAATCTGTGATTACTAATCTCCCTTTAAAAGATGTAGTAAATTGAGTTGATTTACAAATAGGGCAGTTAGCTTTATCTTTGGTTGTTATCCCCTTACAACTTTTGCATACTTTTCTTGCTACCATTTTATTTTTTCTTTTGCTTTTTTAATTCTTTTTCAATATAATTAATATTTCCTAATAAATGCTGTCTCATTGTTAATCCAATCTTAGGATCATGAAGGCTTTTATAACTTATTGCTATTATTCTTGCTCTACATTGATCTTTTATTTTTAATGTTCTTTTAGATTCTTTTCCTGTTAATACATTTGATTTTGAGAAATTTACATAATCATCCATTGTTTGAGAAATATGAACCATACCTTCTATTGGACCAATGTTGACAAAAGCTCCAAAATCAGTTATATCTGAAATTGTTCCTAAAACAACCTCATGTAATTCTGGTTTAAATGTTAATAATTTGAATGTCGTACCATAATATGCTGCCCCATCACCAGGTATTATAACTCCATCACCTATATTTACAATTTCTGAGACTGCTATTACTATTCCAAGTTCTTTAGAAATATAATTTTCAAATTGATCATTTAACTGAGATAAAATAGATTTATTAGTATCCTCATTAAATAATGTAGGTGGTACTCTTATGTGACTTTTTATTTCAATTTCATAAAACATTTTTGATTATTAAATATTTTTTTTGTTTTAATCTTATATATGGTGTTTTTAATTGTTTGATTAATTTTTTATCATTTGTTGCTATTATCACATTTTTTAGTTTTTTTAATTGGTCGTCAACATAATCTGCATTCTTGGTCTTTATAACCTTTATGTTTTTTTGTTTTATTAAACTTAAAGCAGCTTTTTCCTTTTTTATTTTTTTTAATTCATCTAAGCTTTTGTCTAAGATGTATAATTTGTATTGAAAATCACATATTCTTTTGAATTCTTCAAATATGTCAACTTTGAATTGAAATGGAACTAAAATGAAATTTGTATCAAGAATGATTTTCTTCATTTATGTTAATATTAGGGAATGGAGTTTATAAATGTTATTATAAGATGCTTGCTTTTATTATTTTAACATCTTCTAGAGGTTTATCATTAGCATCTTTTTCTGCTTTTGCAATAGCATCTACTACTTCCATACCTTCTATAACTTTACCGAAAACAGGATGTTTACTATCTAAGAAATTATTATTTACAAGATTAATGAAAAATTGACTTCCTCCCGTGTCAGGTCCTGAATTGGCCATACTTATTGTTCCTCTGTTATTTTTATCTAAATCTGTATTTGTGAATTCATCTTCAATTGTATAACCAGGTCCTCCTGTTCCTCTTCCTTCAGGATCTCCTCCTTGAATCATAAAACCATCGATAACTCTATGAAATATTACATCATCATAAAATCCTTGTTTTACAAGTTTTTCAAAATTGCCTGCTGTTATAGGCATCTCTTTATATAACTCAATAACTATATCTCCTTTTGTTGTTTCAAGTTTAACTTGTGTATTTTTGTCTGGATTCATTATGAAAATACCTCCGATAATTAAAATAATTATGATGATTATATAAATAATACTTTTTTTCATGATAATGTAAAAATTTAATGTTTTTTAAATTATTCTATTAAATAAAAATAAAAACATTTAAATACTATTAATGTTAAATCAATATTTGTAATTCTAAAAAGAGAATTAAAATGGAAAATAAGGAAACTTTGAAAACCGGAACAACAACCGTTGGATTGGTATGTAAGGAAGGTGTTGTTCTTGCTGCAGATAAAAGAGCTTCACTAGGTGGAAGAATAGTAGCTCACAAAAAAATGGACAAAGTTGTCAAAATAAATGATGACATTGCAGTTACAACTGCAGGTTCTGTTTCAGATATACAATTATTTATTAAATTAATAAAAGCTAATTTAAATTTGAATTTTATGAAAATAGGGAAAAAATCAACTGTAAAAGAAGTTGTAAATTTATTTGGTGGTATGATATATGGAAGTGCAAGACAATTTTTTCCAGCAATGACTAGTTTCTTATTAGGTGGAAGGGATAATGAAGGAGCTTACTTATATGATATAGGAATGGACGGAAGTGTTATGGAATACAAAGATTATACTTGTACAGGATCTGGAATGTTATTTGCTACAGGTTCATTAGAATCTAACTATAAAGAAGGTATGAATTTGCAAGAATGTATTAGAACAGCTATTAAAGCTGTAAATGCGGCAATGCAAAGAGATACTGCAAGTGGAAATGGTATTGATGTGTTTGTTATAACAAAGAAAGATGGTGTGAAAAAAGTATTTGAAAAAGAAGTTGATTCAATTATTACTTACTAAATAAAAATTCTAATCTAAAATGAGCGATATCTTAAAAGAAGTTATGAAGTATATACCTGATAAAACTGTTGTTAGTGATGCTGTTTTTGAAGGTGCAAATATAGTTCTGTATACTAAGAATAAAGAATTTTTCTTGAATAATAATGGAACTATAAAAGAAATAGTGAATACTATAAAAAAAAGAGTTGAGTTAAGACCTGATCCTGTTATTTGTTTAGATCAAGATGATGCAGAAAAAGAAATTAAAAAATTAGTAACTAAAGAGGCAGGTATAAACAATATTATTTTTGATACTCAAAGATCTGTAGTTGTAATAGAAGCTGATAAACCAGGATTAGCAATAGGAAAAAGTGGAGAAGTTTTAAGAGAAATTAAGAAAAAAACATTATGGGTTCCTTTAGTTAAAAGAACTCCAAGTATAAAAAGTAAATTAATAGAAAACGTTAGAGGCGTTTTATATGAAAATAATGATTATAGAAGAAAATTTCTGAATAAAGTAGGTCATAGAATTTATGATGGTTGGTTAAGAGCTAAAAAACAAGAATGGATAAGAATTAATTTTTTAGGAGCTGCTAGACATGTAGGAAGAAGTTGCTTTTTATTACAAACTCCCGAATCTAGAATCTTAATGGATTGTGGTGTTGATGTGGCTAATGAGAAAGAACCATTTCCTTTATTAGAATCTCCTGATTTTAAAATAGAAGAATTAGATGCTATTATTTTAACACATGCTCATTTAGATCACTGTGGTTTTATACCTTACTTATATAGAATGGGTTACAAAGGACCTATTTATTGTACTTTACCAACAAGAGATGTTGCAGCTTTATTATGTTTAGATTATATTAGTGTTGGACAGAAAGAAAATAAAAAAGCAATTTATTCTAGTACTGATGTAAAAGAAATGGTTAAACATTCTATAACTTTAGATTATGAATCTGTAACAGACCTAACTCCAGATATAAGAATAACATTGTATAATGCAGGACATACATTAGGAAGTGCAATGGTTCATATTAATATTGGAAATGGTTTACATAATTTACTTTATACTGGAGATTTAAATTATGAAAATAGTAATTTATTATCTGCTGCAATTACTAAGTTTCCAAGATTAGAAACATTAATGATGGAATCAACTTATGGTGGTAGGGACGATAATCCTCCAGAAAGAAAAGAAAGTGAGGAAGAATTAATCAAAATAATTAAAGAAACTACTGAGAAAAAAGGGAAAACTTTAATTCCTGTTTTAGGTGTAGGAAGAGCTCAAGAAATTATGATGATTCTTGAAAAGAATTTCAGAAATGGAACTATGAAAGAAATACCTGTTTATATCCAAGGTATGGTTTGGGATATTTCTGCGATACATACTGCTTATCCTGACTTTTTAAATTCAAGTATTAAAAGAATGATTTTCCATAAAGATCAAAATCCTTTCTTAAATAAGAATTTTAAACAAGTTGGAAGCCATAAAGAAATGAAGGAAGTTTTAGAAGGCGGACCTTGTGTTATTATGGCAACTTCTGGTATGATGGTTGGTGGTCCTTCTGTTGAATACTTTAAAGAATTAGCAAATAATGTTAAAAATTCATTAGTTTTGGTAAGTTACCAAGGTGTTGGAAGTTTGGGTAGAAGATTACAACAAGGAGAAAAAGAAATTATATTTAGTAAAGATGAAACTGTAAAAGTTAAAATGGGTATTAGTACATTATCTGGATTTTCTGGACACAGTACTAGAAAACAATTATTAAGTTTTATGCATAATTTAGAACCTAAACCAAAAAGAGTTATTTTAGTGCATGGTGAGAATTCTAAATGTCTTGATTTGGCAACTACATTACACAAATTGTATAGGATAGAAACTAGTGCTCCAAGAACTTTAGAGACTATTAGGATTAAATAGTAACGTTTTTAAATTGATATTTTATGTTGTTTCTAGGGTTAAAATGAAAGTTCCAAAACACATAGGAATCATACTTGATGGTAATCGAAGGTTTGCTAAAAGATTAATGTTAAAACCTTGGATGGGTCATGAGTGGGGTTCTAAAAGAGTAGAGAAATTATTTGAGTGGTGTGTGGAATTAGATATTAAAGAATTAACATTATATGCACTTTCTTTAGATAATATGAAAAGACCTAAAAAAGAATTTGATTATTTGATGGATGTTTTCAGAAAAGAAATTGGAGCTTTGATTGATGATAAAAGACTTGATGATAACAAAATAAAAATTAATTTTATAGGAAGATTATGGTTATTACCTAAAAACTTACAAAATTTAATGGATAAAGTTGTGGAAAAAACTAAAGATTATGATAAACATGTTATTAATATTGCATTAGCTTATGGTGGTAAGGCGGAAGTTATAGATGCTGCTAAAAAAATAGCTGAACAAGTTAGATTAGGAAAATTAAATGTAGATGATATTAATGAAAGAACATTCAGTAAAAATTTATATTTTAGTGATTTTGGTGATGTGGATTTAATAATAAGAACAGGCGGAGAGAAAAGAACTTCTGATTTTATACCTATGCAAGGAGCTTATGCTGAGTTGATTTTTTTAGATAAATTATGGCCTGAATTTGAGAAAAAAGATTTTGAAAATTGTATAAAAGAGTATGATAAAAGACAAAGAAGATTTGGAAGATAGGCATTAAAATCATTCTAATATGAACTTATTTAGTGTTTCACTACCATTAATCTTTTAAGTTTTTTTGTTATATAATATATGGAGTTAAGATGGAACGATTGGAAAAGAAATTAAAAAAACCAGATTGGAAACAATGGGTGCCTGTTTATGGGATTTATCAAATATTTAAAGATAAAGTTAATAATAAACCAAGTCTTGCTGATGATTTTGCTGATAAAGAACTAAGACTTTTTTGTAGTGTTTTATATCAATCAACTTCAGTTGTCGCATTTACTGGTGGAATATATAAATTTATTGAAAAATTATTCTAAACATCTTTAAGCGATAGCCAAAACGTCTAACGTCCAATAAGATTAAGACATTAAAAAACAATTTTAATATGAACCTTTTTGGAAGATAAGTTTTATAAAGTAAGTTATTTCTTTTTTAGTTTAAGCGCCGATAGTACAATGGCCAGTATAGAGGCCTTCCAAGCCTTTGATCTGGGTTCGAATCCCAGTCGGCGCATATCAATAAAAAACCTTATAAGTTCAATTTCTAAGAGTAAATTATGCCTAATAAAAATATAATCATATTTGTAGCGCATTCTGATGATGAGGCTGCAGGATTGGGAGGTACTATAATAAAATATTCTAAAAAGTATAATATCATTAAAGTTGTTTTTTCTGCAGGTGAGAAGAGCCATCCTCATTATAGGGAAGAAGTTATTATTGAAAAAAGAATAAAAGAAACTGAAAAGATAAGTAAGAGATTTGGAATTAAAGAAAACATTTACTTACATTTACAAGATTCAAAGTTAAAAGATTTGGTTGAAGATGAGGGGGTTAAAAACGAAGTTAAAAAAATCATAAAAAAATACAAACCAATTAAAATATTTACATTAACAAGTCATGATCCTCATATTGATCACAGGGCCGTTAACAAAGTTGTAAGAGAAGTAGTAAAAGATATGAAATATAAATGTGAATTTTATTTATTTGAAGTTTGGAATTTAATTAAAGAAGATTTGCCTGTTGTTTATGAAGATATAACACAAGAATTTTACAGAAAAATAGAC
>JAIOTD010000025.1 GCA_021107205.1 archaeon
GCAAAAATGGAATCAATATTCTATAAATTCTGATTGGAGAATGGAATGGTGTTGGATTTTGAAAGATATGGATAAAATATATACTATGGCTACTACAAATGGTTTTGTAATGACTGAAGGAAGTGGAGAAGTTGATACAGGAGGAATAACTAGATATCCTACAAATTTTAAAATTAATCCTTTCATAGGTGAGGTTTTGATTGGAGATAGTGCTTACAAAAAACTTCAAACTTTTTTAGATGAAAATGAAATAGAAAAAATTAGAAGTATTGAAGAAAAGTTTGAAAAGAAGGTTAATGCTTGAATTGGTACATTCAAGCATGAATTTTTATTCCTCTTTTATCTAAAATTTGAAAAACAGGTAGGAATTTTTCTGCATATTTGGTTCCATAACTCCTACCCGCAATACCCTGGCGTATTTTATGAGTAAATTCAGGATCTTCTTTAGTACCTTTGGTTTCAACATAAAGATTTGTACATCCATAGTCTATACTATTTTGAGCTATTTCATTTTGTAAAGAATGATTATGTGTGGTATAAATTGTTGGACAACCAATCGCGTGTAATCCTTTCAATAAATCTAATGAAACTTTTGTAGAGTCTTCATTAGCAGCACTACTACAAGGTTCATCACAAATAACTAAATCTCTTTCTGTTACATTCTCCAAAACATAACGTAATCTATTTAATTCATCAACAAATTTTCCTTCTCCGGAAAGTACGCTTTGATTTCTTGCAAAGTGTGTGTATATTTTATCAATTGGGCTTATTCTAGATTCTCTAGCTGGGACGGGAGCACCTATTTGACCAAGTAGAGTTAAAAGCGCTGTCATTTTTGCGTAAGTTGTCTTTCCTCCATTAACTGCACCAGCAATTAAAGCAGAATTTTTATTTTCATTTAATTTTATGTCATTTAATGTCAAATCTTTTTCTCCAATAAGTAAAGGATGAACTGCACCTTTGAAATAAATCTCAGTAATTCCCTTATCATGAATACTTGGAAAACAATAAGGGATTCCTGCTTTTTCATAATGTTGCGCAAGAGAAGCTAAACCATTTATGAATCCTAACATATTTCCATTAAGACTCATTTCTTCCAATGCAATATTTCCTTCTTCCCCCACTTCATTATTTATGTAACTCCATATGAAATCAGTAGGATTAACTTCACGTTCAGTACAAAAACGATTTGAAAAAGATTCTTCTGAATAAAAAATTTCTCCTTTATTTAAATCAAAAGTTAAAATGTGCTTCTCTTTATTGCTGATTTCAAATCCTTTTATTAAATTTTTATTTTTAAGATTTGTTTGAAAACATGTTCTTATATCTCTTAAAATTTGAGAGTCAGTTGATTCAAGTGCTTTAACAAGATCTTCCAAAGAAGTTTGTGACTTAACTAAATATCTAATATTACTTCCAGAACCCCCACGACCCCTATTGATCCAACCAACGCCATTCAACTCTTGAAAATTTTTATCAACTCTTTTCTTTATATCCTTTACTTCAACAAGTTCTTTAACACCTTCTTGTACGTACCTAATTATTTGAGAACTTCTTAGAGGGTATTTCATAAAATGGAAAAGAATTCTCTCCCCACCACTATGATAACAAAGATTATTTCCAAATGCATTAATTGCATATTGTTGATTTTCTCCTTTAATTTGGGGGTAAGTAGAAGATTCAATAATCTGGTGAATTAACCTTAAAGATTCTATATCTTCATCAGCACTATCTTTTTCATTATCATTACCACATATTGAAAACTTTTCTTTTAATTGTCCATTAGAACAATGAGGATTAAAAAATAAATAATTGTAATCTTCTCCAGATTCTTTGAGTTTTTCAAATAGGCCATTTCCTTCTCGTTTTTCTTTTGTTTTAGTTTGAGTCATTTTCTTTTTAATTACTTTTTAGTAACTAATACAAAATATGTATATTTAAAATTTTGTTTGATATTTTTTGTAAAATAGAAATATTTAAATAGTTAAATTAATTATTACAAAATATGGTAGAAAAATTAGATAAAAAGGATTTGAAGTTATTATACGAACTAGAACAAGATTCAAGGCAATCTTTATCACAAATAGCTAGAAAACTAAAAACATCACAGCAAGTTATAAGTTATAGATTACAACAATTTCAGAAAAACAAAATTATTACTGAATTTTATACTATAATTAATTTCGCAAAATTGAACTATTCTAGTTATAGAACCATGATTCGTCTCGGGAATGCTACAAAGGAAGCATATTCTGAATTAATTAGTTTCCTAAAAAATCATCCAAATGTGTTATGGTTTGTAGAGTGTGGTGGACGATGGGACTTAATAGTAAATATCTTATCAAGAAATCCTATTCAGTATAACAAATTTTTATTAGAAATAAGGAATAAGTTCAAAAATATTATTGAAGATTTTGATTTATTATTAACTATTGAAGGGATCTACTTCGGAAGAGATTATTTAATAGAAAAACAAAGAGAAATCAAAACTAAGCCTTATTTTGGTAGAGAGATTAAGATTATAAAATTGGATGATTTAGATTTAAACATATTAAATATAATTTCTCAAAATGCAAGGCTAAATTCAGTTGAAATTGCTACAAAATTAAAAGTAAGCAACAATACAATAATCTCAAGAATTAAAGAATTAAAGAAAAAAGAGATTATTCAAAGTTTTAAACCTTTGATTCATCTAGAAAAAATAGGTTACCAAGGATATAAAGCACTAATTAAATTGAATTCTATTTCGGAAAATAAGGAAAGAGAACTTTTTACTCAATTAATTTCAAATAATAATGTTGTAGGAATATTAAGAATGGTTGGGCAATGGAATTTGGAAGTAGAATTTGAAGTTCAAACTAGGGAGGAAATGTTAAAGATTTCAAGAGAAATAAGAACAAAATTTAAAGAAATGATAAAAGAATTTGAAATTATTCCATTATTTCATGAATATAAATATAATTTTTTCCCTAAAGATATATTATCTAAAAAATAAGTAAAATTTATATATTTCAAAAACTTAAAAAGGTATAGAAGATAGTTAGGGATATGAACTAAGGAACATAAGCCCGGCAGAGGCTTTTCAAAACACTTTTATACTATCTTAATTGAATTCTTAACATGGCAGAAGACAAATTTGATGTTAAAAAAGAATATCAAAAACTAAGATATAAACTTCCAAATTTTGAAGATCTAAATAATGAATTTGAATTAGAATTCATAAAAGAAAAAGGATTTCTATTAAGGCAAATAAGAAGAAGATTAAATGAAAAAGTAATATTTTACGCTAGAATAATAGAATCACTTCTTTATCCTATACAAAATTCTATAATTAACATGCACGAAATTAAATTTTTCTCAAAAGAAGAAAAAGAAGAAATAGAAAAAATATACAAAAAAATAATGGCTATTGAAAGAGAATCTTTATACTTAGATGTAAATTATTCAGATCAAAAAGATGTAGATTTTATTAATAAAATATTCAAAGAATGGAATGAACTAAGAAAAAATCTAACTAAAATAACTGAAAAAATGAAAGATTCTTGGAATAAAGAATTAAAAAGAGAATCAAATAATTATTTTGGATAAAAAAATGAGGTTGTTAATTTTAGGGCCGCAAGGTTCTGGTAAAGGTACTCAATCAGTACTAATTGCAAAAAAATACAAGATACCTCATTTGAATATTGGTGATATTCTTTTAGAACACATTATTAAAAAAGATAAAATTGGTAAAATTGTTAAACCATATTATGATAAAGGAAAACTTGTTCCTTATGGAATAATAGAACTAATTTTAGAAAAAAGATTAAAACAAAAAGATTGTAAAAAGGGATTTATTTTAGATGGTTATCCAAGAAATTCTAGACAGCAAAAATTTTTAGACAAGGTAATAAACATAGATGGAGTAATTTTCTTAAATATTCCTCAAAACATTGTTATGTTTAGACTATCCCAAAGAAGAGTTTGTTATAATGGACATTATTATCATTTAACATTAACACCCCCAAAAGTAAAAGGAATCTGTGATATTGATGGTGAAAAATTAATTAGAAGGGAAGATGATAGTCCAAAAGCGATCAAACAAAGATTAAGTACTTATAAAAATAAAACAAGACCTCTAATTAAAATTTATAAAAAAAGAAAAATTCTACATGAAGTTGATGGAAGTCGTAAAAAAGCTTTAGTTTGGAAAGATATGAGAAAAACAATTGATAGAATAAAAAAGAAAAAATAATTTTTATTCTTTAACTGCTAAAATAATTCTAGGAATTAAAATCATAGGAATTCCAAACACAAAGAATATTACTACAAAAGACCAATATCCTGGATTTATTTTAAAAAGTTCTAATAAACTAAAATAAATTGTAAGTAAGGCAAATCCACTAAACCAGGCTATAGAAGATATATAAGACGTTGTTATTGAAACTTCAAGTAATTTTCCTGTCTTATTCATATATTCATGCATATATTTTTCATAAGAAACACTTAATATTGGTTCAATAATTTTATTTATTGCATCCATAATTACTAAAAATATAGGGATTGCAAATACTGTTCTCAAGAAGAATATACTTACCGCTATTTTTGTCGTTTTTTTCAATACATCTTTATGTTTACATTTATCTAAATATTTTCCAATTATTTGAACTACAATTATTGCAATTATTGAAGATACAGAAACTATAAATCCAAGTTTGGCTGTGTTTTGAACAACCAAATATATAAACAAAGGCCAAAGAACCCATAAAGCTACTTCATAAAACCATCTCCCAAATTGATCAAGAAAAAAGTTTTTTGAAATTTTATGTGTGGTAAAACTTACAAAACTCTTTATTTTAAAATCTACCTTAAAATGTTTGCCTTTAGTTAAAAGGAAAGGCACTCCTGATAAAAGAAGTATGATTATACTTGCATTAAATAATGAATTAAATCCAAAAAAGTATATTATAAGACCTCCAACAAAAGGGGCAAATAATGATGCAATAATAATTAATATTTTTAACTTTGAAATAGAATATCCATAATGTTTTTTAACTAATATATTTTTATGTATAAAAAATGTGTCTGCTCCACCATGAGGTACTTTAGAGAAAGAGTAGATAAAAAGCATAAAAATAATCAAACCAAAATCATTTACAAAATTCCCTGAGAGAAATCTTAACAAAAACCAATATAAAGCCATAAAAGGTAAATGTAAAATTATTGAATATTTTATACCTATTTTTTTAATAATTATTCCTGAAAAAGGTAATAAAGTAACAAAAAAAGTTTCTAATATCAAAAAGAACGCACTTATCTCAAGAAGACTGTAACCAACTTCTACATATAAATAAACAGGAATAAAAAGAATTGCTATTGAGAAAGAAATATTCCTTAAAATCAAATAAACATAATACTCAAGAATTTCTTTGTTCCATTTATGACGTAGAATATTATGTAAGTTTACATGAAAATGATTATGCATAACATATTATTAATTTTTAATTATAAAAGTCTATCTCTTCCAAATAATTTTTCCTTCTTTTTTAACTTCTTTAATTCTATGCAAAGGAATATTAACTTCTTTACCTTTAACTTCTAAAACAATAAATAAATTCTCAATATCTTTTATATCTGTAAGTTTAATTTCTTTATTAATATTAGAAACTTTATCATAATAAACTAGGGTATAATCTTCAGGAATTTCATTATCATCCCATTTAATCTTATTAAGTAAATCTAAAATATATATCATTTTAAGAAATCATCTTCAGCTAGATCTCTTTTATTTATCTCACCTTTAAAATTCTCTGTAACAAATTTAGAAACATCTTTCTTATCAAAATTACTTAACAACCAAGCTAACTTAATAAACATAATTTCAGTCAAAGTATCATTATAATCCCCCAACACACCCAAATTCTTCAAATCAATACCTTTACTATAAACATTCATATTAACTCTACCAAAAATTGTTTGTGTAGTCATTACAACAGGAATCTTATTACATAATTCACCCAAAACTTTCTTTATCTCTTCATGTTCTTTTGTTATATCATCAAGAACATCTAAAGGAGTATGTCCTAAACCAGTACCTTCAATAACCAAACCATCAAAATTTTCATAATTCTTAAATTCTTCAGCATACATATGGGGATGTATCTTCAAAATTCCAACTTTGATATTTTCTTTAAAAGATCTAATTATAAATGGCTTTTTCTCTCTATCTCTTTCATATTTAATAAATTTAACTTCTTTTTTACTTACTCTTGCAATAGGTTCATCATTTACAACCTTAAATGCATCTCTTCTACTTGAATGAAATTTTCTGGTTTTAACAGCAGGTAATATCAAACAAGATTCATCTCCCATAGTTTCATGCATACATATTCCTACACCTTTAAAATCACTCTCAACTATGAACTTTGTAGCTAAATATAAATTCAAAAAAGAATCAGAACTTCCTCTATCACTAGATCTTTGAGCTGCAACCATAATAACAGGAATTGGCAATCCATCTAACATAAAACTTAAAGCAGCTGCAGTATAATGTAATGTATCTGTTCCTTGTGTTATCATTATCCCTCTAGCACCTTTCTTAATTTGTTTCTCAATTTCCTTAGCCATTAAATTATAGTGTCCAAATCTTATATCATGACTCCACATATTAGAAATTAATTTAGAATCAATATTAGCCAATTTATTCAATTCTGGAAACATTCCTACAATTTCTTCAGGTTCATAAGATGCAAAAACAGCTCCAGTTTCATAACTTACTTTAGAAGCTACAGTTCCACCAGTATGCAAAATAACAACTCTTGGTAGTTTTTTATTGATTTTTATTTTACTTTTTTTTACTTTTTTCTTAACAATTTTTTTTAATTTTTTAATTTTTTTTATTTTTGATCTTTTTATTCCAACATTGTATCCATTAATTAATTTTAAAAATAAAGTCCTATCATTAGAGTTAGGCATATACTTTCCCTCCAAGGTTTTACCGTCGGTATTTACCTCTAATAAATCACCAAAATTAAACTCTTTTTTTAACATAAAACTATACACTAAATAATGTTAAATAAGATTTATATACTACAATATATATATTAACTTTCAAGAAGATTTAAATATAAGTTTACAAGTTAGAATAAGTATAAGTTTATGATTTTAGTGGCATAAAATCAATCTTATGTGGCGTTAAATTTTTCTTGTATGTGTATTAATTATTTGAAAAGCTGTTTTGTGGCATTAGCTTTTTCTAAAAAGGTAAAGTCAATACATAATTATAAACATTATTGTAATTGAAAATATACCTTAAAGAATATAATAAAAAAATAAAAAAACGGGGGATAAAAAAAATGGATTTTTTAGTACAAAATGCTCTTGAAGGCATGAAAGATAATAATATCTACAATGATGTAGAAGTAGGAAAAGCAAATATAAAAGTGATCGGTTGTGGTGGAGCAGGAAATAATATGGTTTCTTGGTTATATAAAAGAGGAGTTCAAGGAGCTGAAATTTTAGCTGTTAATACTGATAAACAGCATCTTGATATTTCTGATGCTGATCAAAAAGTTTTGATAGGTCAAAACTTAACAAGAGGTCTTGGTGCTGGAGGTTATCCAAAAATAGGAACCGAAGCAGCAAAAGAATCTATGCAAGATCTTAAGGAAATGTTGAAAGGTTCTGACATGGTTTTTGTAACTGCAGGTATGGGTGGAGGAACAGGAACAGGCGCTGGTCCAGTTGTAGCTCAAATAGCAAAAGAAGCAGGAGCTATTGTTATTGGAACAGTAACAATGCCATTAGAAATAGAAAAAGCAAGAGTTGACAAAGCAGAATTTGGTTTACAACAACTAAGGCAAGTTTCTGATACTGTAATTGTAATTGATAATAATAGATTAGTAAGTATTGCAGGAAACCTACCATTAAAGCAAGCATTCGCAGTTGCTAATGAATTAATTTCTACAATGATTAAAGGTATAGTAGAAACAATAGCAGTTCCAAGTCTAGTTAACTTAGATTATGCAGATGTAAAAGCAATAATGAG
Source organism: archaeon (assembly GCA_021107205.1). Taxonomy (GTDB): domain Archaea; phylum Nanobdellota; class Nanobdellia; order SCGC-AAA011-G17; family GW2011-AR20; genus JAIOTD01. The sequence continues at coordinate 8,027 of JAIOTD010000025.1, forward strand.
TAAAGGTGGAGTTTCTGTTATTGGTATTGGAGAAAGTGATACTGCTAATAGAGTAGATGAAGCTGTTAAAAGAGCTTTAAGCAACCCATTATTAGACGTAAGTTATGAAGGTGCAACAGGAGCATTGATTCATATCTCAGGAGGAGACGATTTAACATTAGATGAAGTAAGTAACATTGGTAATATTGTTTCTGAAACTCTAGACCCTGATGCACAAGTAATTTGGGGAGCTAGAATAAGTAATGAAATGAATAACAAAATTAGAGTTATGACAATTATAACAGGAGTTTCATCTCCGTATGTTTTAGGAAAGATGGATCATTCTCAACCCTCAGAGTCCTCTCAAAGACTCAATAAAGAGTTGGGCATTGAAATGGTTAGGGCATAAGTCCTTCTTTAACCCCCTTAGAACTAGCCCTAATTTCTGGCTGGTGTCTTCTGGGCATCAGTCTTTTTTTATTTTTTTGATATCATAACCAAATAGTAGTATCAAAATAGAAATGTTTTTAAAGAATAAATTTCCAAATAGTTCTAGAGCAATTTTAAAATGTCAAGACAAAACAATATAGCAATAGTATTAGCAGGAGGAAAAGGAGATAGACTCTTTCCTTTAACAAAGTATAGATCTAAACCTGCAGCTATTTTTGGAGGAAGTTATAGAATAATTGATTTTGTTTTAAGTAATCTATATCACTCAGGTATTAGAAACATACGTATATTAACTCAATTTCAAGCAGAATCTTTACATCAACATTTAAGATTTGGTTGGTATCATAGATTTGGAACAAGTAGTGAAGAATCTATCCAAACATTACCTGCAGAACAAAGTTTAATGGGTGGTTGGTATGAAGGAACAGCAAATGCAGTACACCAAAGAAAAAAACATATTATTGATGCCGATGCGGATATTGTAAATATTTTTAATGCAGATCATATTTATTTAATGGATGTTTCTCAAATGAATGATTTTCACAGAGAAAAAAGAGCAGCTTTAACAATTTCTGCAATTCCTGTTAAAAGAGAATTAGCTGCTGGAACTTACGGAGTTTTAGAAGTAAATGAAGAAGGAAGATTAATTGGTTTTGAAGAAAAACCTCAAGATCCAAAACCCATGCCGGGAAGTGAAGAATATTGTTTAGCTTCGATGGGAAATTACTCATTTGACCCTGAAGTATTAATATTGGAATTAAAAAAAGATGCAAAAAAAGAAACTCCAAGAGATAATAAAGGAAATATCGATAAAGATGTGATTAAATCTGATCGTAAAAAATATTCTTCACATGATTTTGGTTTTGATATTATTCCTGAAATGTTAAAAAAAAGTAAAAGAATTTTTGTTTATAATTTCCAAAATAATATAGTTCCAGGAGCAACTGAAAAAGAGAGAGGATTCTGGAGAGATGTTGGAGATATAGATCAATATTACTTAGCAAATATGGAAGCAAGATATATAGTTCCAATTTTAAATTTACATAATAAAAAATGGCCTATATTTACAGACGTTGAATCTGCTCAACCTGTTAAAATTACAGAAGGAGGTCATAATGGAAAAAAAGTTTCAGAATCTATTATATCTGCAGGATGCATAATAGGACATAGTTCATTGATTAAATCTGTTTTAGGTTACAATGTAGAATTAAAAGATAATGCTGAAGTTATAGATTCTATATTATTGGGGAAAAACAATGTAGGTGAAGGAGCAAAAGTACATAAAGCAATAATAGATAAAAATGTAATTGTTCCTCCTGGAGAAACAGTTGGTATAGACAGAGAAAAAGATTTAGGAAGAGGATTTATTATATCTCAAGGAGGAATCACAGTAGTTCCAAGAGATTATAAATTTGAAGTATAATTTTAACAGAAACACATATAAATCAATAAAAAGCAATTTCTATTATGCCCCGTTGGTGTAGTCCGGCCAAGCATTAAGCCCTTTCGAGGCTTAGACCCGGGTTCGAATCCCGGACGGGGCAGACTTCTTCAATTCCAATGCGTAGTTAACTAAAATATTTAAAAAAGTAGGGAGTGTAATTAACTATGGCACCGGACGATATATATGGAAACAAATCCAGATATGAAAATTATGTTAGTGATTTAAACAAGCTAACTAAAAAACCAAAACAAGGAATATATTATTGTAAAAATAAGTCTAACTTGAAATATTTCAGGAGATTAATAAAAAGTTTTGAAGTTGATGATCTAAGTTATATCAGAAGACTAAGATTACTACATATCTTCAAGGTATTGACACATATTGTAAACGTAGACATAAAAAACATAAACGGATTGGAAAGAGATGAAATAATAATAAAGCTAAGAGAAACTAACGCTCAATCACAATTAAAGAAGCTAGAAGTGGATATTAAAGGTATAGGTAGAAAAATATTCAAAGATGAAGAAATGCCCAAATTCTTCACAGAATTTAGAATTAAGACAGACATAGCAAGACAAATAGCAAGAAAAGACAAGTTAAGTTATGAAGAATTTGATAAAATAATGCAATATTTCTCGAATAATCAAACAATCCAAGCTTATTTATCAATAGCATTCGAAACATTGGCAAGACCCCAAGAATTACTTTATACTAAAATAAGTGATCTGGATTTAAAGGATAACTATGCAATCATTAATATTTCCGAGCATGGAAAGGAAGGTATCAAGAAATTGCTGGTTATTGATAGTTTTCCTTATTTGATTAAAATGTATTCCAACCATAAAAATAATAGTGATAAAAATTATTTGTTTCTAAATCAAAATGGAGAACAATTAACTCCTTATACAATAAACAAAAAAGTAAAGATAGCTTGCAAGAAACTAAATATTGACAAACCAATAACATGTTATTCATTAAAAAGATTTGGAGTTACATATAGAAGATTGTTAGGAGATAGTGATACTACAATACAAAAAATAGCTGGATGGAATTCTACAAGACAATTAAAAGTATATGACTTAAGTACTCAAGAAGATGTATTCAAACAAGAATTAATTAAAAGAGGTTTGATAAAAAGTAATGCAAAGGATTCTGAAAGAATCAGAAGTAAGAATTGTCAGTATTGTGGAGAATTGATTGGTTTTGCAGAAAAGATATGCACTAATTGTAATCATATCCTTGATAGAAACATGATTAAAGAAAGAATAAAGAAAGATGAAGGAATGATTTGTTTTCTTGAGGGTATTAAAGAGTTAAAAGAAAATAATAATGAGTTGTTTGAAGCTATTCAAAATATTGGGAAGAATAAAGATCTTATTTCTTAGATTTTTTTAATAAATTTTAATCAAAATTTTCCCAAATTATCACTAAAGTTAACAACCTTTGTATAAACATTGACAACTTGATATAAATATTTTTTAGTTTTATAACAAATTATGAAATGAATTATGGATAAAAAAAATTCTAGTTCAGATACTGAATTTATTATTGCAATTTTTATACTTCTTGGTCTGGCAGGTTATGTATGGTGGGAAAAATATAAACATAAAATTATTATTGATATAATGAATATAGGTTTTATTGTTCTAGGAATCTTATTCTTAATTTTCACCATAGTTTTATTATTTTATATTTACAAGAAAGTAAAAGAAAATCTAAAAATTAAAAGAGAAAGAAAAAAATATCTTGAAAAAGAAAAAAACAAACTAATTGAAATATTGAATAATGATTTTAGTTCAAATAATTCTTCAGAAATAAAACAGAAACTGGAAAATATCAGAGAATTCATAGATTTCTTACCTCATACAATAACTTCAGAATCCCAAAATAAAATTAATAATTTTTTCACTAAAATTAATAATATAATTCTAAAAAAAGAACTGCAAGAAAAAAAAGAAAGAAGTGAAGAAGAAATTAGAATAATAAAAAAAGAAGAATTAAAACAAAAACAAGAAGAAAAAAGAAAAATATATAGAAAAAAACAAGTTTCAGAACTTTTTGAGTTCAAGAAAGAAAAGAATTCCATAAATGCTCTCCCACTGAATAAAAAGTACTCTAAAAATATAATAAAAGAAGCTGAATGGAGAATAAAAAAACATCTAGAAGAAAAGGAGAATCAAAAGATAAAGATTGAAGAAGCAAAGGATTACTACAAAGATCATGATTTAAACTCCAAGCCACATCTTGAAAATGAAGAGGAAGAAGAAATATACAGGAAAATAAGAAATGACATCAAAGAAGGAAAATTAGAGCTAAAGAAAAAACCTAATATAGAATACACTGGAAAGAAACTAGAAAAAGATTTCTACAGAACCAAAGATTTAGATGAAGAAACAAAACTAAAGGCAAAAGCACAAGGCTTCAAATACACAAGAGGTGTCGAACTAAGTGGTTCAATATGTGGAGGGGGATTTTACATAAAAAAAGAAAACCCAAGAGAAAGTAGTTATCATTTTTATATGAAACATTTATTTTCAGAATTACATCCAAATACAAGAATTGAGTATCAAATAGAAGATAAAAGGGTTGATGTTGCATTGTTTATAGAGGACTTCAAAATAGGAATTGAAATAGAAACAGGGGCTAATAGAATAGAACACCTAGCTGCCAAAATTCTATGGCTTAACAAACATTTTGATCAATGGATTTTTGTATGTCCAAGAAAATTAATACCTAGATACAACAAATTAGTGGATCATGAGAAAAGCTTTTGTTTATCTCCTAAAAAAGCCAAAGAACACATACTAGAATTAATTACACCTGTAGAACAACTGTAAATCACAGATAAAACTGACTGTAAGTGTAAAATTCAAGCATTTTAGATGTTTTTGTTGTTGTATTAAATAGGTGTTTATAGCTGCTATTTATTTCATAAAGACTATGACATCCTTATCTCAGGAACTGTAACCACAGAATCTTCTATAGGATATTTAGAACTAATAGGTGCAGAAACTTGTTGTGTAAAATTCTGTTTCTCACTAAATATTGGGATAATCATATTCCTCATTTTACCCACAAAATTCAATCTAACAGCTATTACATTATCCTTAATTGAAGCTTTAAAATCTCCATGAACTAAATTTTTAAATATTATTTTTTTAAGTCCTGAAACCTTTGAAACATCAAAAATTCTTATTCCTGTAACAAAATTTTCTGTATCAATATCAATAGCAAAATTCTGAAATTCCACTGACATCTTATAATCCCTATCCTTAATCTTGAATGTCAATGTGTCATACTTATAATCATATACAAACTGTCCTTTTCCTATTGCGTTTAAATGTTTGATTTTATTCATTTTTTAACCTCACTTTAGGTATTTCAGGAATATCCATAAAAGTCACTATTGTTATCTTATTGTCATTAATATCTAATATCAATTTTCGAAAACCGTCTGACTTTCTGTAATATGTGGCATGTCTGCCATTGATTTGTAAGTATATTTTTCTTGGAACCTCTTTCTTTACCATGTAAAGTAATTCTTCTTCTTTAAAAACCTTTCTTTGTTTTTCACTTAAATGATCTAAAGCATGTGGTGATACTACGATTCTTTTGTTATATAAAATATTTTTAAGTGTTAATTTATCAACTTCTTCAATTGGCCTTGTAGTATAAGTATCCATCACTTAAAAAATATTCTCTGATTATTTTAATATTTCGATTTTTATATTTTCTTGGAATTTTACTTTTTTGGGCTAAAAAATTCAAATATCCAGAAAATTTGATGGTTATTTTTTGGGAAAATTAAAAATCTCAATGTTCGCAATTCACTTTAAATATTTCTTATGTTTTAATATATCTATGATAGATCCTATATCAGAATCAGTTAAAAAAAGAAACAGACAGAGAAGCATTGCAATCTCTGATAATTTAATTAAGGAAATAAAAAAATTAACCAAAGATTCTATTTCAGTTTCAAGTTTTGTAAGATTTGCAGTTTCAAGAGAACTGGAGAGGTTTAAGAAAAATGGCTGAACCAAAAACATGCAATAAATACAAACACCCATTTGACTATTTGTTGGAGATATTAAAAGATGATGAAAGCGAAGAAGAGGAATCAGGAGAATAGTTTAAGTAATGGGAAGAAAGTTACAAGACATTTTTACATAAATAATAGTCTTTATGATTCTTTGATTGAAGAGTCTAATGAACTTGGGATTAATGTTTCTAGATTATTAGAACATAAATTAGAATCTTTAAAACAGATTAAATTTTTAATTTTAAAAAGAGAAAATAAAAGTCCCAGCTTAAATAGCTAACTATTCCTACAAGACGACCATTGTTGTTGTCAAGATTGTTGTTGCCACTCGCACTAGACCTGCTGCCGAGCCTGCTGACATACCACAAACGCCTAGAGTAGCCTTCTCACTTTATTTTATTTCACCACCATTTCACACATTAGGTGTTGTGGTTGTATTTTATAGCAATCAGATTGCCATAGTGAAAAGACATGTAGTCCAGCTATTTTCATATAAACATCTTTGTTTAAAGATGTTAGCTGGGACAAAATAAAAGAAAAAAAGAAAATATAAAAATTATTTGTTTATTTTTCTGCGTTTTCAGTTGAACTATGCGCCTCCGGCGCTACTCCTACAAGACGACCAATGTCGCTGCCAAGACTGCTGTTGCCACCCGCACCAGACCTGCAGCCGAGCCTGCCGACATACCACAAACGCATGTTTGGTTCTTCTGGTTTACTTGAAACATAAAGTCCCATGTTTTTATCGTAACCGAATCTATCTTTAGTTTCCTTAAATACCATATCAGCATACTTATTTAATAATGATTTATCTCTTGCCAATGCTTGCCATATCGGATTTTGATTAACTTGGTCTAATGTTAAACTTTCTTCTGCTACATATTTTTCTAATTCATCTCTATTAAATTCAGTTCCTTCTAATTGTTCATACATTCCATCAGGCAATATTAAAGCACCATTTCTTATTTCACTATCTAGATTAAGCTCTCTTGCTAGTTTTGAATCAAGAACTATTTTTGCATTACCGTTTGGATGATAAACAATTGCATCACCAGTATCAAAATAATTATCATGCCAGGCACTTCTTACATCTTCAGAGCCTCCTGTTAAAACTTCTAATCTTATCCTCATTAAATCTGCAGTAGAAATTGGAACTCTTCCTTCTTTAATTAATAAATTCATTTGTTCAGGGTTTGCACCATAAAACTCCTTATATCTGCCAGGTTTATTTAATTGTAAACTCATTTTTAGCCTCCAATTGTTTATTTTTTATCTTCAGTTGAACTATGCGCCTCCGGCGCTACTCCTACAAGACGACCATTGCTGCAGTCAAGATAGCTGTCGCCACTCGCACTAGACCCGCAGCCGAGCCTGCTGACACACCACAAACGCATGTTTGGTTCTTTTGGTTTACCTGAAACCCAAAGTCCCATGTTTTTATCATAACCAAATCTTTGTTTTGTTTGTGCAAAAACCATGTCTGCATATTCATTTAATAAATCTTGATCTCCTCTTGCTAAAGCCAACCATATAGGATTAGATTTAACTTCATCCAATGTTAAAACATTTGAAGTTGCATATTTTCCTAAATCATCTCTTGTGAATTCAGGTCCTTCTAAACTTTTATACATTCCTTCTGGTAAAACTAAAGCACCATTTCTTAACTTGCTTTTCTTATTAAGATCTCTTGCTAATTTAGAATCTAAAACTATTTTTGCATTTCCATTAGTATTATAACCTATACCATCACCACCAGTATCAAAATAATTATCATGCCAAGCACTTTTTACATCTTCAGAGCCTCCTGTTAGAACTTCTAATCTTTTTCTCATTAATCCAGAAACAGACATTGGAACTCTTCCATCTGCTATTAAATTAGGCATTTGTTTATGGTTTGCACCATAAAATTCCTTATAATCAACTCTTGGTTCGTTTAATTGTAATGACATTTTTAACCTCCAAATATCTAAGGATAGTAAGAAATAGGTTGTTTATAAATCTTTCGATTTAGTTATTACTTTATAGTGATATCTTTTAATAGGGTTTTGAATGAATTAAAACTCTATAATTGGAAATTTTTCAATAATGATATATTCTTTGTTATTGGCTTTAACTGCACTTACCTGGACCTTACTTCCACTTTTAAGTCCTATTGCCTTTGCTTCTCTTGTCACCAAGACGCCAATACCATTGCCATAAGTATTGAGTTGCTTTACTGACCTTTCAATAATTTCTTTCTTTTGATTAGCCATAAAGGTATATTACTATTTATAACTAATTAAATATAGTAATATATAGTATATTACATAAAGAAAATTCATGGAGAAGGGAAACAATGAATTATATAATAAGCTTTGCTCGTATGAAAATCTTGAAAAGGCTTTCAACAAGGCAAGAAAAAGAAAGACATTCAGGTCTTATGTAATTGAATTTGAAGATAATCTTGAAAAAAATTTATTGCAATTAAGATATGAACTTTTATTTGATATCTATAAGCCAAGACCTTTGCAGATATTTATTTTAAGAGATCCTAAAACAAGAAAAATAAGCAAGTCTGATTTTAGAGACAGGGTAATACATCATGCCTTATGTAATGTCATAGAAAAGATATTTGAAAAGAAATTTATTTATGACTCTCATGCAAACAGGATTAACAAGGGAACTCTGGCAGCTATCAAAAGATTTGACTATTTCAAGAACAAAGTTTCAAGAAATAATACAAGAAATTGTTTTGTGCTTAAAGCAGACATTAAACATTATTTTGATACTGTTAATCAAAACATTCTTATTGAAATAATAAAAAAGAAAATAAAAGATAAAAAAGTTCTTGATTTGATAAAACTAATATTAACCAATCATAAAACCAAAATTAAAAACAAAGGAATGCCTTTAGGAAATTTAACATCTCAGTTCTTTGCTAATGTTTACCTAAATGAACTTGATCAGTTTATCAAACATAAATTAAAAGTTAAATATTACATAAGATATGTTGATGATTTTGTTATTCTTGATTCTTCTGCAAAAAAACTTGAAGAATATAAGGAAAAAATTAATGAATTTTTAACTGAAAAATTAGATATAAAACTGCATGAAGACAAATCAAGGATATTAAAATTAAGCAAAGGGATTAATTTTTTGGGATTAAGGATATTTCCAAGACATAAATTAATTACAAGAAAAAATCTTGAGAAATTTGAAAGGAATTTCAAAAAACTAAAATTGCTGTATAAGGAAGGAATAATAAGTCATGAAAAAATCACAGAGATATTTGAGGGCTGGCTTGCTTACATCTCAAACGCAGACACTTACAAATACAGGAATTATTTGATGAATAATTTTGATAAGTGGTTTCCTCTCAAAGAAAGTATCAAAATTACAAGTGTAAAGAAACATAAAAAATTCATTGATAATATTGAAAAAAGCAGAATTCAATTTAGCTCACAAAAAACATTATTTTTATACAAAAAAGTATTAAGCTTTAAACAAATTGCAAGAAAGAGGAATATTAAAGAATCAACAGTGTGGGAACATTTTGCAAAATTAATAGAGTATCATCAGATTTCTATCTGGAAAGTTATTCCTAAAAATAAAATAAAAATTATCTTGCCTAAAATCATAAGCTATAATGATACGCTGAAAGATATAAAGGAAAGAATAAATAATGATTCTATTACTTTTAATGAAATCAACTGCGTTCTTGCAAGTGTTAAATGCAAGAGTAAAGAGAAGGATATATTTTATTTAACAAAATGGTTTCAGAAAATCAACTGTAGAAAAAAATGTTATTTTGATAAAAACCAAAGGCAAAAATGTAGGATTAAATTTGATTATTTTGCTTCCAAGAATCCCCATTTAATGATGAAGAATAAAGAATTCGTTGAATTCGTTAATAATAATATGAACATATGTTTTTCATGTAAAAGATAGAAGAATTTATATATCAATTAGCATTATATCAAATAAACAAGAATAAAGTTACAGCGCATTGGATTTCGAGGTTTTTCTGCGGACGGGGCAGACTTTACTCATATTTAAGGTTTAGTTAACTATAATTAGAAATTTAATTTTTAGGTTTCCATTTGTATATTTTATCATGGTGATCATAGTATCTAAAAATTATAGTTTCATTTTGCAATTTAAATAAAAGAACAAAATGTCCAATATGAACTCTTTTATAGTTCTGTAAAGGACTTTTTAAGTTTTTATAATGATTAATATTCTCTGAATCTACAACTTCATCAATCTTCTTTAAAATCTTATCAAATTGTAATTTGTCTTTTTTAGAAAGTTTGGAAAGTATTTTGTCTAAATCAGGATGAATTTCATATTTCATTCATATCTTTTCCTTAACTCTTTTACAGATTTAAATTTAATACCTTTCAAATGTTCAGTTTTTTTAATCTTCTCTATAAATTCAGGTCTTAATTCAGGTTCATTTTCTTCTTCTATATATTTGTTTACAACTAATTGTATTGCTTGTCCTTTATCTCTCAAACTATATTTAGCCTTAACAATATTCAAAACTCTATTTGTATTTTCATTAATTTCAATTAGTGCTTGTACCATCTTATTTTACCTTATTTAGGCTAAGTTTAACTTATTTATAAAACTTTTGCTTTGACTGAGTTTGTTAAATAATTTTCTAAATAAAAAGATAAGAGATAGTAAAACCATCTCCTATCCTTGAATTGGTACATTCAAGCATTATTCTTCTTTATAATTCTATTTAATCACTCATAGATTCGATATTAATATTTTCTGGAGATCTGTATCTTTTGAAAGGAAGATCTATGTGTTCATCTTCACGATCAGCATACATCCAAATAATAGAGGTCGTAGGACAATATTCTCCTGTAACTTTTATCTTCTTTCCTTCAGCAATTTTAGCCTCACTTATATTTAACCAAGTTCCAGTTGGATCTTTATCATAATTATAATAGTATCTAAAACTAACATACATTCCAGATCCTATATCTATAAATCCCACTATGTTATTAGATCCTACTTCACCTTTTTTATCACTTTTATAGCTGTATTCATGAACTGAATTAGGGATAAGTTTTCCTTCAAGAGTTACAGTTTTCTTTCTATTACTTTCAAGATAGTCTATAGTTTTTTGAGCTTTTGATTTTCCAAATAATCTCATTTTATTTTCTCCATAAATTATTAGAAAGTAGTAACCGTCAATTATATTAGATTTATACCTTATATGTCAGGTTTATTCTCTTAGAAGTAAAGGTATTAGTTTTGATTCAGCTTTTTTCAAATTTTCTTGAAATGTTTGTTTTGCTACTTTTGATACTTTAGAAAGTTTATCTAAATTTGTTTTCTTTGGAAATTTATAATATCCTAATTTATATGCAAGTTCTATTGCTTTTTTTTGTTTTTCTGGTAATGTAGGGGATAATTGTAAAATATAAATATCATCTATGTTTTTTTCTTCAAATCTTAAAACTTCAAAGAATGTTGTTGTAGGTGCTTTTTTTAATGTATTAATCAAGTTTCCCAATAACTTTCTATCCCAAGAAGCAATATCCCATGTTTCATTTCCATCTGAGGAATTAAAACCAGGTGTTATGTAAAATAATTTAGGATTGTATATTGCTTGATATGTCTTTAATGAAGATGGTTCTTTAGTTAATGTAAAAATAACTTTTGATACTTCAATCTTGATTACTCTTTTATCTTTTTTTAATCCTTTAATATAATTTTTAATTCCTTTTACTTCTCCTTTTACAATATGAATAGCAGAAACATAAACGAATTTTCCTTTTATGTAATGTCCTAAAGGATAGAATTCGATTTGTAAATTATATTTTTCTGCTAAAGGAGAGATTATACAGTCATCATGTTTTATTTTAAACTTCAAATACCACATACCAGATATGTAAGGTAGTCAATATATAAGTATTTCTAAATAAAAAGATAAGAAATAATTAAGTAAAAGATATTTCTTGACTTAAAGTGTATAAACTTGGTGGACCGAAATCAGTACATGCTAAATCAATAGTTCCTTTTTTTCCATGTTTTTCAAATACTCTTCCTACAACATGCATTCCAGGGAAATATCCAGGACCAAAATAACAATAAGGGTGTAACTGTGACTTACTTCCAAATAAATGTTTAGTACGACTTTTTGCTCTATCAGGATCTACTCCAAATTCTATGAATTCTTGAGTCATTGTATCTTCATCTATATCTTTAAATTTGAATAATCTTGCAGCTTCATAACCTAAAGACATCATAGCAAGTAATTCTAAATTATTACTAATTTGAAGATTTCTTTCAAGATCCTCCTTGCCTACTCTATCTAATTCCCAACCTAAATTTCCTATTCTTTCAAAAATATCTTCTCCAAAAATATTAACTGCATTATTTGCAAATCCTTCATTAACAACCGCTTGATTGGCAGCCATAACTCCTGTTGCTGGAAATAAATCTTCACGTTTTTTTGCATCTGCATGCCATAAAGCGCCTAATAAATAATGACCTCCAATTTCATGAGCTGCAGTAGCAACAACATCAAAAATATTTTTAGTTTCTGATTCAACAATACAAGTTTATCCATAAACATTTCCAA
>JAIOTD010000050.1 GCA_021107205.1 archaeon
AGGGTATTACCCCTTTCTTTTTCCATAGTCTTTTAATTATTATTTTCGTTTATATATTTTTTGTTTCTACTTTTAAGAAATCTTTATTTGATGTTTTTTGTAATTTCTGATTTTAATGACTTAATTTTTTTCTTTAATCTTTCTACTGATTTTTTTAATGCTGTTTGTGGAGTTCCAGAATTTACATCTACAATCATTGTTGGATTGCTTACTAACGGATGTTCTATGTTATATGCAGCAGAATTTAAATTTGATTCATTCCATAATTCTTTGACTAAACAATTACACAAAGTATGATCTTCCCCTATAACTTCAAATTCTACTTTATTTTTACTTTGTTCTAAAATCTTTATTTCCATTTTGGTTTTTAACTGAGAATTAGCTTTTTAAAGGTTTCTAAATCATTATTTTGATTTCTTAACATTAATTAAATCACCAATTGTTAGGTTTTTGTCTTGGAAATCTAATGTTTTTTTAGCAGCTTCTGTTTCTTTTTCAATTATATTAATTCTTAAAAATTGTTCAAGTTTTCTAGCAAGTTTTAATGTTGGTTTTAGTTTTCCTATTTCTATTGAATGAATTGTTGATTCTTTTTCTGCTATTTGCCTTGCTAGGTCAATTTGTTTCATATTAAGTTTTTCTCTTGCATTTTTTACTTTTTCAGAATAATCGTCAATAATAGATTCAATAATTTCAATTGTTGTCTTTACTCTTGGTTGAGGTTCTATTTTTTCTATATCTGGCTTTTTTATTGCTATTACTCTTCCAAATTTAGAACAAGGTTCACAAACATTTAACATAGTCCCTTCTACTATAGCATCAATAACTTTTTCAGATTCTCTACCACACATATCACAGGTTGGCATTTATTTTATAAAGAAACTAAATTTTAAATAACTTTTGTTAATAGTTAGAACAGATTTCTGGAGAAGAATCATAAGATGGGCATATTTGTTCTAAAATATCTTCCTGAGATACTAAACCTTCATGTTTTTCTCCTTGTATTACTAATGTTGGTGTTTCTGTTATATCATAAGCACTTTTCATTACAGAAATTAGTGGTTCTTCTTCAAAATCAGAATCTAATGCAAAAATTAATAATTTTTCTTCAAATGAATCTTTTAATACTGTTAAAATATTTCCTTGAGCTTGACAATCTAAACAATCCTGATTTGAATAAAAATAAAGTATAGATACAAATTCTTCTTCACATACTTTTTCAGCTTCAGATGTTAATAACCAATATCTAATTTCTGCTAGAGTATATTCTCTTTTTATTCTTTGATAATCTGCGTTTTCTTGATTGAATGTTTCAGCAATATAGTTTTCTAATTTTATTCTTGATTTTTCTAAGTTGTAGATATTTTGTTTAAGAGCTTCTATTGCAGAATCACAGTTTTTGTTCTCTGATAGTGTTTTAAGATAAAGATATTGTAATTGTGTGCTATCATAATCTAATTGTTGTAGTTCATACCTTTCACTTAAGAATTCTGCTCTTTGGTCTGTTAATATAATTCCTAGAACCAATCCCGCAAAGAATATTAATAAAGTAAGAACTAATGCAATAAGATATCTTTTTTTACTGATCCTTCTTGTTACCATTTTTGTTTTTTGCCTGTTGCTAAGTCAAAAAAGACTCCAAATATAACCACTGATGCTAATATCCCATATAATAAAATATATAATACTACTGTAATGATATTATGTTTCTTAATTGGTTCTCCTGTTTTTTGATGAGCATAATAAATCAAAACACATGCTAATAACATGAATATTATAGTATAAAATAAAGTCATGAAATCAATATCAAGCAATGAGAAATTTGAAATTCTTTGTGCTAATATAACCGGGAAATTGAAATTTATTGCTGCCATACTATATATTTTGGTAGATACTGGTTTGATTAAGTTTGTATATCCTACTATGAATATTATTATTAAGACAAAAATACTTTCTAAAAGCAATCTTGGCATTTGAATTAATCCAAAATCTCCATATTTTTTATTGAAGACCATTTTCCTATGTTTTATTGCATTTAGTAATGTGCCTTTGTACCACCTATTTCTTTGTTTATAGAATTGTTTAAAGTTCTTTGGTGTTTTTGTATATACTTCTGTGTTGAATACTTGAACAACTTTGTAATGTTTTTTTTGTACTCTAAGAGTTATTTCTAAGTCTTCTGTTAAATTGTTTTCATCAAAACCATTTACTTCTTCCATAACTTTTTTTCTGTAAATACTAAAAGGACCAGGCGCTACACTTACACAATCTAATTCAGACATTAGTTTTTTGTAAAATAAATTTACCATGTATTCTGTCCATTGAACTTTCTGAATCCATGTTTTAGGTTTGTAGACTTTCATTAAAGGAAGAACTGCTGCTATTTCTTTATCTGTTTCAAACACAGGAATCATTTTTTTAAGAGCATCACTTCTAATTAAAGAATCTGCATCAAAAGGAATAAAGAATTCTCCTTTAGTTTTTTTTAAGGCATTATTCATTGCTGCACCTTTTCCAGCATTTTCTTGTTCTATTAATTTTATATTGAAATCTTTATTTTCTTTTATTACTCTTTTAACTACTTCAGAAGTTTTATCTTTTGACCCATCATTTACAATTAAAATTTCCATTTTATTTTTTGGATAATCTAATTTTAAAGTTGATTTTATTGTCTGTGCAATATTTTTTTCTTCATTATATGCGGGAATAACTATAGAAACTAAAGGATATTTTTTTATTTTTAAGTTATCATCTTTTACACCTTTACTAAAGAAAACTAAAAGCCAGAATATGACTAAGTATAATAAAATAAAATATACAAACCATATTGCTATTACAGATATAGGTATCATCTTACGACCTGCCAGATCTCAATACCCTTTTTAGTATAAATTCTTTTAAAAATCTTTTCATTGTTTTTAATAACATGTAATAATCCTTCGTCTTCTCTATGCCAAACTAAACCTCTTTTCATTTCAGGGGTAATTAAAATATAATTTATTTTATATTTATCAAAATATTTCATAGCTTCTTCTTCATTTCTAGTAGAGTACAATCTTTCTATATCTGAGAATCTTGTATTAACATCTGGAGCATAAACAATAAATTCAT
>JAIOTD010000008.1 GCA_021107205.1 archaeon
CAATATCTCTAATATTAATATTGATTCGTCCACCACAGGGATATATCTTGATTCAGCATTTAATAATATATTAAATAATATTACAATAAATAGAGTAACAGATAAAGGAATTTATTTAGAATCGAGTTCTAATAATATAATAAAAGATTATAATCACAATTCCACACTTACATGGAATACCAATATTAAATCAATTTATATAAATAATAATTCCAATAATAATTTAATAGATAACGCTCAAATATCATTAATATACAGTAAAAATTCTGGAATATATTCAAATTCAATTAATAATATTACAATAAAAAATAGCAATATATCTATGAAAAAATGGACTAAAACTACTAGTCCTAACTCATATGGAGTTACATTAAATTATTCCAGCAACTCTTATATTTTTAATAATACATTTCATTCCCAAAATTCTGGAATATATTTAACAAATACTAACAACACAATAATAGAAAATAATACACTTAGAGATAACCTTTATGGATTTTTTTCTGATAATATTTTTAATGTCAATTTATCCAAAAATACAATAACTAAAAACGAGAATAATGGAATTTATTTTCATAGTAATTGCATAAATAATAAAATATTTAATAATCTTATTTATAATAATAGTCAAAGTGATATTATATTATCAACAAACTCTAATGGTAATTTAATCAAATATAATAATATTAGTTACCTTAGTCAAATTGGAATTTGGATAGTAAATGCAGATAACAACACATTAGATTCTAACGATTTTATAAGTAGTAAAACTGCTATTGCCTCAAATAACGGTGAAGCAAATATAATAAAATCAAATAGGATAGAAAAAGTTGTTAATGCTTATCTCTCAACAAATTCTGAAGATATTTTTTTAAATAATGATTTCATTAATAATTTAGTATCTGAAATAATAAATACAAGTGGATCTGATGATGAATTTGAAAGAGTTTATTCAAAAAATAATGAATTAATCTTAAATTTTACAATAACTAATGCTAATAAAACAAATAGCACTAATTTTAACCATAATATTACAATTTATCCTACAGAAATATTTAGTATAACCAATGATAGTAACTTATTAAAAATAAATTTTACTCCAAGTAAAGAAGGATTATATAGTATAATAGTTAACATAACCACCTTAGAAGATAATAATACGGAAGTAAAAAAATTTATTTTTTTAGTAGGGAATAAAACAATAAAAACAACAAGATATTACTTTCGTGAAAAAATCCCTAGCCACGGTCAACCAAACCCTGCTAGAAGCTTATATGATGTTGGAACTTTGCTCAATGGCCCTCCAAGTGCTAGGGAAAATAGAGCTTGCCTTTCTTGGATTCAATTTCACCTAGATAAGATAATAAAACCCTTACCAATAATAAAAAACGTAAATATAAGTTGGTTGTATAAATCAGGAGGTACGCCTGATGCAGTATTACAAAGGTATGATGCAAGCTACGATAGTAGTGGAAACTATTATATTGAAATTCCTCCAGTTTCAAATTTTACAAGAATTGATATAAATTTCACTGATTTAAATTTAACTTTTGATTATTTATGGAGAGCTTATTGGTTAAGTATAAAATTAAGAGGAGATAATGCTGGTGATTCACCTAATTTAACCACATCACCTTCAAATTTAAGTTATGTTGATTTTACATACATATACTCAGGCCCAGAAATAACTCAATTAAGTGAAGAATCAGGATCAGATATAAGAAATATAAAACTACTTTCTTCTACATATGAAACAAGCTCAAAAGATAAAACAAATATTGAATTAGAAGGAGAAGGAAATATAACTTTAGCATTAAATCTTTCTGATGCAGGAAATTATACTTTACTTTATGACAATATCAATTGTAAAACAAATAATAATTGTACAATAAATAATAATACAAATGGAACTATAAATGTAACATTAAAAGTAGGATCTTTTCATACATTCACCTCTCAGGATAATATTGCTCCAATAATTTCTTTTTCATGTGATCAGAGTTCTGTAGGTATGGGGGAAGAATTTGAATGTTTATGTAATGCTACAGATAACTTAAATTCTTCTTTAACAATAACATATAATCAATTTCCTGAAACAAATTTAGCAGGAACATATACAAATACATGTACAGCAACAGATGATGCAGGAAATTCAGCTACTGCAGATGTAGGTTACACAATAAAATCTTCTTCTGGAGGTTCTGGTGGAGGAGGAATATCAGGAGGATCTTCATTTAAACAAACAATATATGGTGGTAAAACAGGAGATATTGGAACTATAAAATCTTCAAAAGTAGGAGTTTATGCATATAGAAACTCTAATGTTACATTTAGTGTAGGATCATCCCCACACAAAGCACATGTAGATGAAGTTAATTATCAAGAAAAATATGTTAAATTAACAATTAGTTCGGATCCTATAACTATAACTGTAAATGAAGGAGAATCAAAATTAGTTGACTTAGATGGAGATGGAATAGATGACTTAGAAGTAACTATAGAAAGTATTAGTGCATCAAGAAAAGCAGATATTTCCTTTAAATACTTAACAACAAATGATGGTGAAGGACAAGAAGAGACTAGTAGAGAAGATACAATTACAACAGGAGGAGATGATACTAAAATAGAAAAACTACAACCAATTAATTTCTTATGGATTTTGTTATTTATAATTGCTATTATTATTATAGTAGTTTAATTAACAAAGAAGAAATAATTTACCTTGGATTAAATACTTCAACCACTTTATCTAAAAATAAAAGAAAAAATATATAAAACTAATTAAACAGGTCTAGTATTTCCCCATTTCTTCAAAGCTTCTTTTAATTCTTTATGTTGGGAAGCATATTCTTTCAAACTAAAACCCCATTCTATAGCTTCAAGAGCTTGTCTACATGCTTTTGCTCCAGCATAACTTCCTTTAGGATGACCATGAATTCCTCCACCAACCTGAACAACAATATCTTTTCCTAAGAAATTAACAATATATGGTAATATTCCTGCGTGAAGCCCACCACTAGAAACAGCAAAAGTTTTTTTCATACCTTGCCAATTCTCCGCCAATCTATGATTTCCTTCATGAACAAAATTCTCTTCTAATTCATCTCTTAAAGATAAAACTTCTTCCCTACTACCAACTAATTTTCCTATCACAGTTCCAATATGTAAGTTATCAGCACCAATCAATCTTGACAAATCAGCAACAACCAACATAGAAACACCATGTTTCTTATCTCTAGTAAAACTTGCATGAAAAGCTCTATGAGCATGTATTGCCAATTTAAGATCTTGACATTCTTCTCTTAAAGTTTGAAAACCAGCCCAACCAGCAGTTAAAATATCAACCATCACAAATTCTCCGCCATGATCTTTAACCATTCTTGCTCTTTTCAACATCTCTTTTGTTTCACCCGTAACATTAATGAAATAACTTTTTCTTTCACCGGTTTCTTTCTCAGCTTTATCTCTATATTTAAAACAAGATTTTACTCTATCTTTAAATCTATTAAATTTTTGATCTGTTAAATTTTCATCATCTTTTAAGAAATCAACACCGCCTTTCCATATATCATAACCCACTTTAGTGTGTTCTTTAGTAGTCATACCAACTTTTGGTTTAGGAACACAAGCTAACAAAGGTCTTTTTTTTACCTGCATAAATCTTCGAACACCTTCAACACCAAACTGAGGGCCTCTAAAACTCTTAATCATATTTTTAGGCCATTCAATATCTTCCAATCTTAAATTTTTAACAGCTTTCATACCAAAAATATTACCTGCAACACTTGACATAATCTGAGGCATACTTCCAAATTCAAATAATTCTTGAGGATAAGCAACTTTAACAAAATTCTTTTTTCTAACATAAGCTCTTGCTCTTATTTTTCTAATATGAGGTTTTAATGTTGTTAAATCAGACCAAGTACCATTACTGGATTCAGAAGCAACTCTTCCTATAGCTTCATTCCAAGAAATCTTTTTATTAGGTTCAACTCTAAATAAACAAATTAAATCTGTTTTTTTTGGTTTATACTTATAATCTACAAAATCTAAATAATGGCTAATTCATATCACCCCTATAAAATATATAAGAAAGTAGTTATTTAAAAACTTTTTGTACCTTAAAAAAAGTTATTTATTTTCCTCATAAGTTCCAGGCAAACCTGTCAATTTAGAAGAAGATTGTAATTTTTCTCCAAGATTATTAACTATTTCAATATTATATTTTTCACAAACATCTTGCTCTGGAATCCTACCAACAATTTTATCTCCTCCATTTGCAAAAATATCTGGTTTAATCATTTCAAGAGTTTTAGAAACTGTCTTATCAGAATCTATAGAAAGAATAACTTCATCAACCATTTTCAATGATTTCATAATTTCAGTTCTCTCATCATGAGGAATAAATATTTTTCCTTTTTTTAATAAAGTCTGTTGATCTGTATTTATTATAATAACTAAATGATCTCCCAATTTTTTTGCTTTTTTTATCAAATCAAGATGTCCAATATGCAAAGGATCAAAATATCCTGAAATTGCAACAACTTTTTTCTTTTTTTCTTCCATTATAAAAACCTTCCTAAATTAAGATCTTCTTTTTTAAAAGCTACATTATCTAATTCATAAATACAACTTGCATAATCCATATTCACAAAATCTTTTTCACTTTTAACAACCAAATGACCTACCATGTCTGCACTTCCCCTACATTTAGGTAAATGCTTTTTTCCTACAGTAACAAATATTCCATCAAAGCCTTGGGATATAACATGAGGTACAGATCCTTCTTTATAATTATTCCCTATTTCTTTTTGTATTTTATCTAAAAATGAAACAATTCTCTCAGGATCATTTCTACTAAAAATAAGATGGGCAAATGGAAAAGCAGGCATAACTTTAACTTCACTTGATTCTCTTGAATTTATTTTTTCAGCAGCATCAAAACCATATAAACCCCCTGCAATATCATATCCTCCTCTAAATGTTGTCAAATGCCAATGTTCATGTTGTGGTAAACTTGCTCCAAAACCAGGGCTATTATGAAATATCTCAAAACCAGTTTCATCTGCAAAATCTAAAAAAACTCCAAGTTCTCTTGAAATACCTTCAAGATTTTTTGTAGTATACACTGGTCTTTCTTCTCTTGCAATAGCCATTGAAAATCCTTCCATAAAAGCAAATTTATTTGATGTAATAACGTAGTCTGATAATCTAAGGTCTTTATGAAATTCTCTTTTAGGTTCTTCTTGAGCTAATCTAACTGCATTACATAAATTACATTTTGCAACTTTACTTTCAGAAAGATTTACAGGACGATTAAATCTATGTTCATTGAGTATTACTCCAAAAGTATATTCTGATTCTCCTAATTCATCACACACAATTTTAATCCTAGGTCTATACGCTTCTGTAGGAATTCCATCTAATTCTGCAGCATAATGCCATCTAGATAAAATATCTCCATTGACGGTTGCGAATTTTATATCAGCCATTTTATCTTTCCATTATATTATAATTTAAATCCATATAATCTTTCATCCCCTCTGTTCCTAATTCTAGTATAAGCTTTTTGATATGCTTCTTTTACTTGGGGGGTGGATGGAAGGTTTATCATTTCCTTATATTTATTAGATTTGTAAAGTTTAGGAATCTCGACAAAGATTGCAAAAAGTTTTTGGAGATTTGCAAGTTGTAATTTATACTCTTCTGAAAAGTTTAAACAACTTGATTCAAAAAAACTAGACTTTAAATCACTAAAATCCCCTATATAAAATCCTTCTTTTCTACAAAATTCCCCAATAGGAGTTCCAGGATATGGTTGGAATATTGAAACCCATGCATAATCCGGTTTACATTCTATATTAAGCTCAAGGGTTTCTAAATCATTTCTTAATGTTCCTGTTGGTAACCCTATCATATTCTGAAGCATAAACTTTATACCTGCTTTTTTTAATAAATGGGAAGCAGAAACAATTTGCTCCCGACTCATATTTCTATTTAATACTTCATTTCTTATACGATCATTTCCACTTTCTGCAGCAATGTGCGTACTATAACATCCTGCTTTCTTTAAAGCTTGTATAGTTTTCTCATTAACAGTATTAGGCCTAACATGACAATGAAAAGGTAGTTTTATTCTCTTAGAATATTCTTTTGCAAAATCTTCTAACCATTTTAAATTTAAAGTAAATGTATCATCTTGAAAATAAACAAATTTTGTAGGAGTTGAATTTATGACTTCTTCCACTTCATCAACTAATAATTTAACATTCCTAAACCTAACTCTTTTACCTTTTCCGCTATATATTGCAGAGTACTGTTCATTAAAACAATAAGAACAACCAAATGGACAACCAAATGATGCAATAAAGTGTTTTATAGGACCATCCCTTATTTCTGGAAATATATTTACGAGATCTCTATCTGGGAAATGTGATGAATCTACATCAGAAAAAGGACGAACTTCATTAATTTTTATTTTACCATTTATATTAAAAGCTAGATTTTTAATTTCTGTAATATCTTTACCTTTTTGGAGGGAATCTAAAAACTCTACAAAAGCTTCCATACCTTCTCCCCTACAAATAACATCAACACCATTTTCTTTAACTACATCTGGAAAAAAAGTGGGGTGAGGACCTCCAAAAATACTCATGAAATTATGAGATTTCTTCAGTTCATAACTAATCTCTAGATAAAATTTTTGATCTCCAGTCATAACACTAAATCCAATAACTTCCGGTTTATATTCTAAGACTTTCCTTTTTAGATCCTCTTCAGTTGTAATTAATTCAACTTTATGACCTGCTCTTTTTGCAGCAGCAGATACATACATTAATCCCAAAGGTTCAATTACAAATGGTTTTGTTATGAATAAAACTTTCATTTTTTAAATAAAAATCTTTAATTAGAGGTATAAATCAAATTTATAAATCTTTTTATATAGTTCACTTAAAAGTAACAATTATTTAGTACTCTCAACTCTTCTCCAAGCATCTGTATGTTTACGTTTTTTGATAACATCTTGGTAAAAAGTCAAAAACCACATATAAAGTCTTGTTGGAAAAGCTAACAAACTCCAAAAAAATTGTCTAATATTTCTAGGATAAGTCAACGGTATTAAAAAAGTTCCAACTTCATCCAAAAAAGATTTTCCAGAAGGGATATTTTTCCCATTAACTTTTATTTTATTTAAATTTTGATATGCTTTCCTAATTCTCGTTTTTTGATCCAACCATTCACGCATATTGTCAGGATATTTAACATAAACTTTTGCATTAGGTTCATAAACAACTTTGTAACCTTTCTGGATAAATGTAAAAGGAATTATTGCATCTTCAGGAACATCCCTATTAAATTCTTTAATAATATTATTTTTAATAGCAAATAAATAACCGCTTGAAGTAAAATATTTACCTTTTCTAAATCTTTCTAATCTTGATCTATGAACCATGTATGTAAATAAATGTGCCCAATAACCAAACATTTTATTTTTATCGTCTAAGGGAACAGGTTGACCCGCAATACAACCAACTTTTTCATTTTCAAAATGCTTTAAAACATTATGAATTGAATTTTTATCCAAATAAACATCACCATCAGTTAAAATAAGTATATCAGACTTAACTTTTTTAAATAATAAATTTAAAGCAAGCATTTTCCCTTTTCCAGGATCTTTAAATATCTTAATTTTTTTATACTTTTTTTGATATTTTCTTACAACATCTAAAGTCTCTTCATCTGGAGCTGAAACAATAATATCATAATCATAATTATTTTTTTGATTTAAAACAGCTTCAATCGCTTTCCCAATTGTTTTAGGCTCCTTATAAGAAGTTATAATTACAGATATCATAGATACTAGAAAACAGTAATATTTTTAAATCTACTCAAAATAAATACTCTTATGAGGTACCCCGTAGACGAATTATTGGATAAAAGGTCAATTATTCTTCTAAAAATAAAAAAAATTGACGATGATAGAGAGAAAGCTAGGTTACAAAAAGAATATGGGGATTATACAGAAGGATTAAAAAAATATATTGAAGAAGGAATATGCACAGGTCAACAAATAGAAGATTGGCATAATAGAATATTTGAAGCTAATGAAGTTATTTGGAACTTAGAATCGCAAATAAGAAAAGGAAAAGTAGAATTCTGGCCATTAGAAGAAGTAGGAAGGACAGCACTTCAAATAAGAAAATCTAACGGTGCTCGTATTGGAATTAAAAGTGAAATTGCAGAAAAAACAGGAATAGGTTATAAAGATATAAAAATAAATCACGCTTCAGAATAATTAAATTAATTCTAAAATATCTTTCAAATTATCTATTAATTTCCAAGGTTTTTCTTTTTTTAACTGAGATTTAGTATAATGACCAGAAGAAACAGCTACAGATTTAACTTTAGCTCTTTTTGCAGATTTTACATCATAAATACTATCTCCTACATGAAAATCAGGCTTATGTTTCAATAATTTTTCAGCTAATAAAATTTCATCAGGCCAAGGTTTAGGATGTTTCACATCATCATTCCCAATAAATAAATCAAATAACTTAGAATCCAAACCAGCACTTTTAACTAATAATTTAATATTTCTATGTCTACAATTAGATAATAATGCTAGTCTATAACCTTCCTTTTTTAATTTCTTAAGAACACTTAAAGCACCAGGAATCTTTTTACTATATTTTTTAGTATCTTTTAACAAATAATAATCATGCCATTTAATTAATTCAGAATTTAATTTTTTATTATTACTTCCTACTAATACTTTAGAAACCCATTCTTTTGGCTTTCCAAAATGTTTAGCAATTTCATAAAAACCTTTTTGTTTTAATCCTAATTTCTTTAAACTTTTATTAAAAGCTACAACATGAACTTTATCCGAATTTAATAAAGTATTATCCATATCAAATGTGATCAATTTCATTTTAACCAAGAATATTTTTTCTTTGCTTTTTTAACAAAATCTTTTGGTTTTAAAATTCCTAAATCAGAAATTATTCCTTTAATATATTTTGATTTAACAACACCAAAAGCTAAATTATCTATATAAACATTTTTAGGTTTATCTTTCCAAACTTCCATAAATTTCCTTTCCTCAATTTTAACATCATCTAAAGATAATTTCAAAGAATTAGTAGCAACATATAACTGTTTTCTATACTTATAAGCTAATTCTGCATACATTCCAGAACCAATTTTATTAATTACATCTCCATTTTTTAAAACAGCATCAGCACCAATAATCAAAATATCTGCTTTCTTAATATAATTCAAAGCAGCAGAATCAACAATTTCTGTAACTCTAATTCCCACTTTACTTAATTCTCTTGCAGTTTTTCTTCCTTGAAATAAAGGTCTAGTCTCTGTACTATAAACTATTAATTTTTTATTCTTCTTCAAAACTGCAACAACAGTTCCAGAATGGCAATGAGTAAAAACTTTACTATATTTTTTAATAAATTTTCCACCAACTTCCCTTATCTCTTTTCTATTACCTTCAATTAATTTTTTAGCTTCTTTAACTCCAAATTTTTTAGCATATTCTAAAATATTAAACAACATAGGTTCAGTAGGTCTTAATTTTCTTAAAATTTTAATAGAATTATTATTAGGTTTTAAACTATAAGCTTTCAATCCAACTCTTGCTACTCTACTAGCACCTTGTATTTTCAAATTTTTAATATCTTTACAGATTTTATTAAAATTCATATAACACCTCTTACATATAAAATAGAATTTAATAGATTATAAATATTTCTAAGAGTTATCTCTGAACAATTCCTCATTAATCT
This sequence comes from archaeon, assembly GCA_021107205.1. Taxonomy (GTDB): domain Archaea; phylum Nanobdellota; class Nanobdellia; order SCGC-AAA011-G17; family GW2011-AR20; genus JAIOTD01. The sequence goes on from JAIOTD010000008.1 coordinate 9,801, forward strand.
CGGCTTGTTTACTAAAATATTTTTTCATTAAAACAATTTGTTTATTGAGATCTGGTTTTGGAACAAAACCTAATTTACAAAATTTCTCTCCAGAAACAGTATAAACTTGTTGATTAACACCAGAGGAATGAATTAATTTGGTATTTAAATTAGGAAAATGTTTAGATAAAATATCCAAAACTTCCCTCATAGTAATATTATAAGATGTAACATTATAAGAACTTCCTGTTACTTTTTCAGAATTATCAATACAAAAATGATAAGCCCTACAAAGATCATTAATATCTAAGAATGTTTTTTCTCCATCCAAAGCTTCGTAAAAAATAGGAATAACTTGATTAGTAACTGCGTACATTGTAAATAAATTTATTACAGTTTCATATCTAATGCCTGGAGCATATCCTGTAACTGTTGCAGGTCTTAAACTAACTGTTTTCAGATAATCTTGAGTAATCATAATAGCATTTTCAGCTTCTAATTTCATTTTAGCATAAACAGAAATAGGATCTTTCTCTCCATCTTCAGTAATATTTTTACCTTTACTATACAAACTAACAGAAGAAGTATTAATAAATAATTTAACAGAACCTAAATCTTTAGCAATATTCCAGAGATTAATAGTTCCATCACGTATAACTTCTTTACAAAGAATTTCTTTATCAGGAGAATTAGTTGTAAAAGCATCCACAATAGATGCTAAATGAATTATGATATCTGGTTTTAATTGTTCAAGCAAATCTTTAATTTTATCTTTATCTCTAATATCCAACTTATGCAAAGACAATCTATCTTTAAATTTTTGAATAGCTGGAAAAAGATTTTCAGAGCGTCCTTTGTAAAAATTATCAATAACAGTCAAACTATGATTATCTTTCAAATTAATTAAATAATTGACAAGTGCTGAACCTATATAACCAGCACCACCTGTAATAAAAATTTTCATAAGTGTTTATTTTAGTTTATAATATATAAATATTATTAAACAAAAAAGCTTATATTATTTTTAATTTTAAAACTAATATGCCTTTTACTTTTAAAAAACTTGAAATTCCTGAAGTTATTTTAATAGAACCAAAAGTGTTCAAAGATAATAGGGGTTTTTTTCTAGAATCATTTAATAAATCAGAATTCACAAAAAACGGAATAAATAAAGAATTTGTTCAAGATAATTTTTCACATTCTACAAAGGGAGTTTTAAGAGGATTACATTTCCAACTAAATCCCAAATCTCAAGGAAAATTAGTTAGAGTTTCTAAAGGGGAAGTTTTTGATGTTGCTGTGGATTTAAGAAAAGATTCTCCCACATATGGAAAGTGGGTTGGAATAATTCTATCTGAGAAAAATATGAAAATGTTATACATACCTCCAAATTTTGCACATGGGTTTTGTGTATTAAGCGAGGAAGCAGATTTTGAATATAAAGTAACAAAAGAATATTCTCCAGAACTTGAAAGAGGACTCATATGGAATGATCCTGAAATAGAAATAAACTGGCCTATTAAAAATCCAACGATAAATGAAAAAGATTCTCAATTTCCTTTGTTAAAAAATCTAAAAACTAACTTTAATTACAAATAACAAATTATATAAAACAAAAAAATTCTCTAAATTATATGGTTTTAGAATCATTAACAAACCCGAAAGAGGCTGAAAGAAAACCTTTAAAGATGATTATATATGGTTTCATCTTTGCTTCTATCGCTGTTATTCTTTCTTTATGGATTTTTAAATCTCAATCGAGCATGGTTATGGTATTAATTACAGTAATTACTACAATACCTTTAATGTATAATACCATGAAGCTAGAAGAATTTAAAGCTCATATAATGAAAAAAGAAAAAATATTAATGAGAGAACATCTAAAAGCATTAAAATTTTTCATATATCTTTTCTTAGGTTTTACAATTGCTTATTCAGTTTGGTTTGTTTTTTTACCTGCAGAAACAACTCAAGTGTTATTTAGTTCTCAATTAGATACCATAAGTCAGATTAATTCTCAGATATCTGGAAATTTTTTAGGAGCAAATGTTTTATTACAAATTTTTACTAATAATCTTAAAGTTTTATTATTCTGTGTATTTTTTGCATTCTTCTTTGGAGCAGGAGCAATTTTCATTTTAACATGGAACGCAACAGTTATAGGTGCTGCTGCTGGCGGATTTGTAAGAAGTAGAGTAACAGATTCAATAAGTTATTTACATTTATTTCCTGTAGCCATTATGAGATATATGACTCATGGTGTTTTTGAAATACTGGCCTATTTTACAGCAGGTCTGGCGGGAGGAATTATATCTGTAGCAGTAATACATCATGATATGAAAAGTCCTGGATTCAAAAACGTAGTTAAAGATGCTTTAGATTTAATAATACTAGCAATAATTGTTCTTATAGTTGCAGCATTAATTGAAGTGTATGTAACTCCTGCTTTATTCTAAACATTTATAAATAAAATTTTACTAGAATCTTCTATGCCGAGGTCGCATAATCTGGTATTGCGCCGGTCTTGAAAACCGGTGTCCTTTGGACGTGTGGGTTCAAATCCCACTCTCGGCGTACAAATTTAGAAAAACTTTAAATACCTAAAAATTTTAAAATAAAACATGAAATATAAACTAATTGCAATATTAGTGATATTAATATTCTCATTTTCAATTATTTCTCAAGCTCAACCAATTACAAGTAATGCAATAAAAGAATATAAACATGCTAAAGAAGAATTAAATAAAGCTCAAAACCAAGAACAAAAAGTAGAGAAATCAAAAGAAGTTCTAATAAAAAAAATAGAAGGCATTCAAGAAATTACAAACAGAGTAAATTTAGATAATCAAGAATTAGTAAGTTTAAGGCAAAATAGAGAAAGATTAAATGATAATTTATCAATAGAAGAAATAAAAGAAATAAATGATGATTTAACAGATTCTTGGCGTGAAATAAAACCCATAGTTCAAGATAAACTTGTTGAAGATTTATTAATTAAATTAGAAAAAGAAATTAATAGGGCAAAAGAAGTCTTAGAAGAATTAAAGAAAAAGGAAGTAGCAATATCAAATATTGAATACAAAGAAACAAATTTAGATGCATTAGAGAAAAAGATTCAATCAGCTCAAGAAGTCTATGATAAAGTTAAAGATTTAATAAAAACAGAAAGTTTTTCTAAATTAACCAAAAAAGAACAAAATGAAATAATATCTTTACTAAAAAAAACAATTCATGATTTAGAAATAAGTTTCAAAATTGAAGAATTTGTTGATGATATAGATGAAAAGCCAAATATTACAGAATACAATGGAGAAGGAGAAGCAGTAGTACTTGGATATTATGGAACTTGGTGTGGTAAAGTAAATCAACACAAATCAGCAGATGGTCAATGGGAAACAGATGCTGATGGAGTTTCGGGTTGTAATATGTTTGGTACAGAATATTGTCAAAAATATTGGCCAGAATCAAAATCATATGAATATTCCCATAATGAATTAATACCTGAATGGAAAGTAAGAGGAAACTTAGGGGAAGGAATTCCATTAAGCGTTGCTACATGGGCTTGCTTAGAATCAGGATCTTTCAGTAACGGGATATTAAATTATGAAGATTATTGTAATTTGGATAATGCAAAATGTAGGGATTATAGAGAAAATGTTTATCCAAGAATAAAAAACAGATACCAAAATATAATTGGTTTCAAAAATAGATTCCCAACAGAACCCTCATCTAATTTAACTTCCGACATAATTCACACAATCACAAGAAAAGTTAATTGTGAAAAATCTATGGGAAGAGAAGATATTTTTATTGATAAAATATTAAGAGAAGAAGGGCCTGCTGACAAATGGACAACAAACACAGGAGGAGGATTTGATAGATTATGTGGTTATCTTGATCATTTAACAACAGATCCAATAATAATAGATAATGAAAAATCTGGAGAAGAAACTCTTGCTGTTTACATAGATGATGAAAAAATGGATTCTATTAATTATGAGTCTTTAAAAGAAATTATAGATAAAAAATTAGGAGAAAAAGGTTATAATCTATCTATAGATGAACAATCTTCTGCAACAAGTTTAGAATTAACAGGAGAAATGTTAGAAGGAGAATGTCATTGGAATCATTTATCCCCATTATTAAATTGGGAGTCAAATGGAAATGATTTTTACTATTTCAAAATTTACTATGATTATGAAGAAGAAAGTGTAAAAAGTAAACAATCCAATTTCAAATCAATAATAGGAACTGTTAAAGGAACAGTATTAAGTATTGATGCTAGAGGAATAGGCGGTTGTAATACAAACAAAGAAATAAATGCCTACTTCTTAATTGAAGGACATAAATTAAATGGAGAAATAATAGATTCTGGTGTTTTAAATTTAGTATATAATGAAGAAAATGAGTCAGAGGAAGAAGAATCTGACGAAGATGAAGAAGAACAAGAAGATGATTCCACTAATGATGAATCTAATGAAACAGAGGTTGAATAAGAATGAAAAAATATATTTTTTTAATACTTGCAATTTTTTTAGTAATAGGAATTACAGGTTGTAAAGAATATCCCAACGAACCACAAACAACAGATTTCACAGATAAAGGTACAACTACTCCAAAAGAAACCAATTTAGATGAAGAAGGTTTAAAAGGTATTCAAGAAGATTTAGATTTATTAGAGTCTGGTTTAAATGAGTTCGATGATAACGCTATAGGAGAAACATTAGAATAATTCTTAAATAAGTTATTATCTTATTAATTTAAATGAATTATCCAAAAGTTTTAGTTGGTTGTCCTACATCAGTACATAAAGATTATTGTTTAAATAATTATATAGAAGGATTAAATAAATTAACATATCCTAATTTTGATATTCTTTTAGTAGATAATTCTGATGGTGATTCATATTTTAAAAAAATCAAAGAAAAAAATATTCCTATAGTAAAACTAGATTTAAAAGATGAAATCCTAAGAATAAAATTAGCAAAATCAAGAAATATTTTAAGAAAAAAGGTACTAGAAAAAAAATATGACTATTTTCTATCTTTAGAGCAAGATGTAGTACCTCCTAAAAATATAATTGAGAGATTATTAAAACATAACAAAGAAATTATAACGGGGGTATATTATAATTATTTTTTTAGCACATATCCTCCAGGACTAAAACCATTACTTTGGAGAACTTCAACTCAAAAGGAGTTTGAAGATATAAAAAACTCGGATGATCCAATATACTTGCCAATAAAAGAAATGATAAGGAAGGAAAAAATCACAGATCCAAAAAAAATTAGAGCAAGGTTTAAATGTGAAGAATTAGAAGAGCCTAAATTAGTAGAAATATTCATGTCAGGTTTAGGATGTACATTAATA
>JAIOTD010000053.1 GCA_021107205.1 archaeon
CACAATGCCATGTTAATTTATGGAAAGAATCTTCATCATAATTAGGTTCATAATTACCATCTGTAGTACTTTCTTCTAATGTGGTCCATGAATCTCCCCAATTTTCTTTCCATTCAACTTTATAATGTAAAGTTACATCATCAACTGGATGTGGATCTTGATCTACACATGATAAACCAACAAAAGTTGATTGGGTTATATACCAACAATCATCTCCATATATTGCTTTTTCAGCTGGACTACATTCAACTTTAGGGGTTCCAAGTGTTTTTGTTGTAACAGGAGGTTGTGTATCTACATAATCAATTTCATAAATATTTTCCATACACTCCCAATTACCTAAAGAATCTTCACAATATGCTTCTAATATGTGTGTAGAATCTTGTGGTGAATAAATTGTAACATCACCATCGTCATCTAAATTATAATCGGGTGGTGTTGTACCATCTAAATAAAACCTATAATATAATTTAACATCAGATGGATGTGGACCTGGATCTGTACATGTTAAATCTATAGGAGTATTTATGGTTACATAATAATCACAAATTTCTAAAGATGGATTACATCCAGGATCAACAAGAACAGAAGGATCTCCAACAACCTTAATTAATTCTGGTGCTTGAGTATCAACAATATCTAACTCAACATGTTCTGTTTCTATATTATCTAAAGAATCTTCACAATACCATGTTAATTTATGAAATGAATCTTGTTCATAATAAAAACTATAATAATCACCTGCAGTACTTTCTTCTAATGTGGTCCATGAATCTCCCCAATTTTCTTTCCATTCAACTTTATAATGTAAAGTTACATCATCAACTGGGTGAGGTTGTAAATCTTCACAGAATAATTCTACTTGTGTATTATCTGTTACATACCAACAATCATTTATACCATATTGTGATTTTTCAGCTGGACTACATTCAACTTTAGGGGTTCCAAGTTCTTTATAACTCTCTGGTGCTTGAGTATCAACAACATCAATTTCTTCAATAATGTCTTCATCATTACCTGCAACATCTACACTATAATATTCTACTTTATGAATTGAATCTTCATCAAATGAGAAACATTCAGTATATTCTGTCCAATCTTGTCTAACTTCAAATTCATCTTCCCAATCTTCTTTCCACCATAACTTATAATAAGTAGCATCTACTCCACTACAATCAGGATTACCATCAGTTGCACTTAAGCAAATTTCAATATCTTGAGTTACATAATAATCACAATCTTGATCACCACAATCAACCATTAAACCTGTTAAATCCTTTGTTGTTACAGGATCCTCATTATCAAATGCAAATAAGTTAGTATCACTTCCCATATTCCCCGCATTATCATATGCTCTTATTTTTACATTAGCTGAACCACAAGAAGCTGCATTAGAATCATTAATAGAATCCCATAAATATTCATAATAATTAATTCCATCATAGGTCATAAGATAAAAAGGAGTAAACCAAGATCCAAATTGGTCACCTATTTGTGTTTCAACATAATTTATACCGGAACCTGGCCAAGTTTCAGTAACAGTTCCTTGAATTAATATATCCCCATAATACCATACAGGAGGTATATCTGCTGAAGGACTATTAACTTCTACATCAAGAGTATCATTATCTTCTTCACATCCAGAAATATCAAACATACATTCATCATTGTAACCTTGAGAATAACAAGATAAGTCTCCATACCAACCTTGACCTAAATAATCATTACAATTTAAATCTCCTACACCGCCGTCACATTCTTCTTCAGGAGGTTCAACAATATCATTACCACAAACATTATCACCTACATTATCAACTTCAAAAACACCATTAGAATAATCCCAATCAAAACCATCAACCCATCCTTGATCTTCTATACCTATACAATAATCAACATCATCAATATCTTGAGTAGTATCCCAGGAAACAGAATATAAACCATCACCATTTACAGGTTCATCATCTATCCAATTCCATGGAGGATTACACCCATCTTTACTATACCAAACATCAACAAGTCCTTGTTGACTACCGGCAACATTAGCAAAGAATTCAACATCTACAGTTCCAGAAACAACTTCTCCACCATCTGGATAAGTTACCCATAAAGAAGCAACAAAAACAGTGAAACTTTGATCACCACAATTATCATTTTCATCACAAATTTCAACTTCATAAATTCCTTCACTACCATCTAAATCATAATCATAATTTTCAAAATTACCTTCTTCATTAGAATTCAAATCATTCAAAATCACAACATCATCATTCGGTTTTGTTATCATAGCTGTCAAACTTGAATCAGCTTCAAAACCTTCTCCAGAAATTAACACAGTTTCCTCTATAGGATAGTTCTCACTATCAGTCCATATTAAAGGTTCTTCATCAGCAATCGCGAAAGAACCAACACCAAGAACAAATATAAAAGTAAATAAAACACCAACTAATTTAATAGAAAATTTACCATCTTTTTCATACATAACACATAACCCCCTATGTTTTTATTAAGTATTATAACTAACAAATGAGTACTTGTTTAATATATAAACATTATTGTGATTTAAAAATTATAAAACAAATGTAGTACCACCAAATGGTACGGATGTATTTTTACACTACAAATTATCTTGGTTAACCTTTTAAGTTTTAATTTCTATTTATAATTTATGAGTTTAGAAGATAATACTGAAGATACGGGTGGTTTGGGAAAATTAGTTGTAGGAGCAGTGTTTGTAGGTCTAGGAATTTTTGTACTTGGAGAAACTGCAAAAGCAGTAACAGCAACAAAAGCTAGAAGAAGAAAAACTACAACAGAAAGCGATAATATTTGTGTTTGTGGTTCCTGTAATATAAAATACCAACTTGAGAATGGAGTAAACTCTTCTTATTGTAGTAATAAATGTGAAATAAGGGGAGATTTATTAGACTGTTTAGAATGTCGGAATCCATTTTATAGAAATGAAGGTTTTTCAGAAAGTTATTGTAGTCGTAGATGTGATGATGATGCACATCCTTATTAAAAACTATTTCTTAAAAATTAAATACAAAATGCGCCAGCCGAGATTCGAACTCGGGTCACGAACTTGGCAAGCTCGCATTCTACCACTGAACTACTAGCGCTTAAATAAACTAAATTTAATTATAATTTAAAAAACTTACTTTATACCAAATCTCATAAATTTTTTACAATTTTCACAATAATAACTAACTCTTGATTTGTAAACTCTAACTCTACAGTTTTTTCCAGGTTTCAAATAAAAATAACAATGTTTACAAAATTTTCTTTTAATCTCTCTAGGAAATCTCAAATTAACTTTCATTGCTATTTGTCTAGCTAACTTAACGTATTTATTGCTTAATTTAGGATCTTTAGAAAATTGTTTATCAGCTTCATTAAATAACCCCCTAACTTTAACTAAAGCTTCTTTCTTTAACTGAATTTTATTTTTTTTCATATTAAAAACAATATTAATAATATACCTAATATAATAGTAATCAAACTCCAGAGTCTAATATCAACTTTCTTGTAAAACATAAAACTACCCAATATTATATATCCTAATAATAATTCTCTAATAAATACTTGTAAATAATAATTTAAACCACTAAACAAAGTTACTCCAAAAGTAAACCATATAAATACAAATACAAAATCAATTAATGCATCTCCAATCCAACCATATGCAAACCATTTTAATTTTCTAAATTTAAACCACAAAATAGCAAATACTAAACCAATAATCATCTCTTCTACAAATCCAAAACCTATTGTACCTTTTAAAAATAATTCTTGTGTTTCGGGGCTTAATATAAAATCAACAGAACCTGTGGAACTTTTAGTAATAATATAAACTAATTGTCTTAAAAAATTAGGAACTAATATAATACTAAAAAATATCAAAAAATCTTTCAGTTTTATTTTCTCTTTATTATATTTCAAATATTTCATCATTTGCATTTTCAATCAACTTAACTATCTCTTTTACACCTTCACCCTTAACATTTATTTTATTAGGTTTAGATTTCAAAAATTTCCTAATTAATTTTTCTAATCTATCTTTTCTTACAGATAAACTATCAACTTCATAAAAATTTCCAACTTCAATTGCATTAGATAATTGTTCAATATGATCATCTATAGGAAATACTAATGCTTTTTTCTTAAAAACTAAAGCTTCAGATAATAAACTATGACCTCCCAAAGTTATAACACCATTACTTACTTTAAGATATTCTAACATGTTCTCTTTAAAATCTAAGAATTTAACATTATCTGTATCTTTTCCTTTAAAATCAAAAACTAAAAATAATTCATCACTAAATTTGTTTAAAACTTCAGTTAATCTATCTATAAAATCATAACCAAAATTGCTTCCTCCTATAGTAACTAATATTGGTTTCTTTTTCAATTTTAATTTTTTCATTAGTTTAGTTTCATTATCTAACTCACTTGGTTTATTTCTTACAATAGGACTAATAAAAATTTCATTTTCTTCCTTGCCTTTATTGAAAAAACTAGGAATTATTATTTTTTTACCAAACAATTTAATTAAGCCATAAGCTAAATTTAATCCAAATCTCTGAAATTTCATTTGTCCAGTTAAATCAGTTTCTTTAACAAGTTTAGGATCATAATTCCAAATAAAAACAGTTTTTCTAAAGAACATTACAAAAGGTTCCCAATCAGAAACAATTAAATCAGGCTTAAACTCATCAACTATATTGCTTAATTTAATTATATTTAGAAAATTATTAAAAATAAAACTCCAATTCTTTAAAATATTTAAGATATTACTAAATTTATCTCCAACTTCATGCAATCTTAAACCGGGTTCTAATTCATAAGTTTTAATTTTATCTTTAAAATAATCATAAGAAGTGCTATAACCGGCAACTCTAACAGTATGTTTTTTCTTTTTTAACTCTTGAATTATTGCCCAATCCCTTGTACAATGTCCATACGCAATTCCAGTAGTTACAAATAGTATTTTCATATAATTATTCTCGATTTAGAATTATAAAAACCTTATTATTTAAACTATTAAATATATATACCATCACTTGATTTATGTTCTGTAACTATTTTACCATTAGATATTTGTAAATCTTTTACTGTAAGATTTGAATAAAGAAGTTCTCCATAATAATCTATAATTCGTAAAACCCCTCCATTTTCACTTACAAAGGGAATTTGACTAAATCCTTCTTTAGAATTTATTTCAATATACTCTCCTTTTTTTAATCCAATAAATTTACCATGAATTTTTCTTTCTTTAATTTCATCATTAACTAACTCTCTAAAAGTAATTGTTATATTCTCAGTTATATCTTTACCTAATTTCATTTCAATTTTTTTATAAAAAGAAAATATTTAAGTCTTATCCATACTTTTTCTTAATCTTTTTATTAATATACTTCTGTAAGAAATAATAAACAATCCAAAATACAATCATAGCTATAATAATAGAAATTATATTAATTACACCATTAAACAAATATTGAAATAAAGTATAAAACACACCATAAAGAATTGCCAAATAAGTTGCAGTTTTCTTTGGATCTCTAATTTCTCTCATTTTTTACCTTCAAAAACACTAACTAAATCTATAACATATTTACCTTCTCCAACCTTATAAATTAGTGGTTTTTTACCAAAAATATCAACTAAACTAATTTCATAAGTTCCGGGTTTAGATATTCTTATACTTTCTAAATCTAAAATAACAGGTTTACCAAACATATCACCGCCAACCATCTCAAAAACATCTCTTTCCATTTGATCTTTTTCATCTTTAGTCAATTTAAAACTAGCTTTCTGAGTTTTTTCCAAAGCCTCTTTTCTAAAATAAAAGAAGAATCTACTACCACAAGAACAACCTTTCAAAAGTTCCTCACTACCATCTTTGTATATATTATTGCATTTAACACATTGGTGTGGCATTTATCTTTTTCTCCTAACTTCTTTTGTGAATAATTCAATCTTGTTAGGATTTCTTTTAATTTCTTTAATAACGTTAGCAGGTCCAATTATACTTATTCCTGTTCTATCACCAATTAACATATTAACAAATGTGCTTTTTAATTTCTCAATTAGATTCTCTTCTTTTTTATAATCTAAACTAGAAATCTCAACACCTTTGAAGCTTCTACTAATTTCATTCATAGTTTTTCTTATTAATTCAGCTTCTTCTTCAGGGTGTAATTTACCTTCTAATAATAGAATTTTATCTTCTTTAACTAATTTAAGTAACTTATTTATTTTCTTATTACTCTCTAAGCCCTGCAATTCAAAATAGGGTATAAATTGAAATGTTACCACCTTTTATCACCTCACCAACTCAAATAGTTCCTGGTAAAAGTCATCCATACCTTTACCTTTTAAAGCAGAAACACCTGCTACTTTATATTGAGGGAATGCTGCCTTTATTTTTTTTAATTTAGCTCTTTTTAAATCCATCTTATTAGCCACTATAAGTACAGGAATTTTTCTTGCATCTAAATTTCCAAGAACTGTTATGTTAACCTGACTATAAGGGTTTTCAGTTCCATCCATTACAACCAAAACACAATCAACATCATCTAACCATTTAATTGCATCTATAATACCTTTAGTTGCTTCTTTAGCTCTTTTCTTTGCTTCTTTTTCTTTTAATCCAAATTTAAGAAAATCTTCAAAATCAATTTTGGTAGCAATACCTGGAGTATCAACTAAATTAAATTCTAACTCCTTACCATCTCTTTTAATTTTAACATGTTCTTTAATCTGAATTTCTCTTGTTTCATGAGGAACTTTACTTACTGTTCCCATCTCTTCTCCAGTCCAATCTTTAGCTATCCTATTTGCTAAACTAGTTTTTCCTGCATTAACAGGACCATAAAATCCAAGTCTTACTTTTTTTCTTCCTCCAAAAAGTTTAGAAAAAACTCTATTAATGAAGTTAGTAATCTTAATAATCATATAATAATAAGAAACTTTATCATTTTTAATAATTTCTATGTTTTAAAGATATTAATTAGGTAAGTCATATAATATTTTAAATTCACTAGTGCTATCTTCTTCCATAGTAGAATCAATTTTTAGAGTATTTTCAATAGTATTTCTAGAATTTGTATTTGTGTTTAAATATCTTGAATTTATGTTTAAATATTGGGATATTGTAGCTGGAGTATTTTCATGTACATTAGCAAGTTTTCCTGAAATTCCTTGAGCAGTTAATCCAATACTCATAAGAACAAATATTCCATAAAAAGAAGTAATAAGACGATTTACATATTTATCAAATTCCATATTAACAACA
>JAIOTD010000027.1 GCA_021107205.1 archaeon
CCTATAAAAATTAATTATATTTTTATTTATGTAGTATTAGCTACATGAAACTTCAAAAAGATCTAATGTATGGAAGAACTGTAGATTTTTCACCTTGGTATAAACATATTTATAATGTACCTGGAGTGGTAGATCTTATTGAAAAATTTATAGAATCTAAAAATTATCAACAGATAAAAAAATTAACTGGAAAAAGTCTTGAAAGATTATTAAAAAAATGTGAAACTAAAGATGATTATACTATAGTTATGAATTCAATTTTAGATTCAATTGAAAGTTTTTTTGGGGATGAAAATTATCAAGGAAATTTTAATGCGCCTAAAAAAGACATATTAAAAAATTATGAATTATTTATCTCTTCAAGGAGGAAGAAAAAATCTCTCAAAAATTCAAAAGAAATTGAAATTGATAAAGAAATAAAAAATTTAACCATTTATTGGGATAACTTAAAATGCGCCATTGAAGATTATAATGAAGGGAATATTACAACATTGTTTGTTCCTTTAAGAAATACAAATTTTTATACAAAAAGTAGAGGTTTATATGACCCTTATCAAGATAGAGAAGGTTGTTTTTTAACAACAGCATGTGCTGAAAGTCAAGGACTTCCAAGTAATTGTGATGAATTAGAAATAATGCGTGATTTTAGAGATCAATTTGTTAGAGAACTTCCTAATGGAGAAGGTTTAATAAAATTATATTATCAAATATCTCCTAGATTAATTAATTTAGTAAAAGAGAGTGATCCTAACCCTCAAAAAATTTTTAATCAATTTTTTCATGAAGAGATTACTCCTTGTGCTGATTTAGTTAAAAAAGGAGAATCTGAAGTGGCATTCGATAGGTATATCCATTTTGTAGAAAAAGTAGCCCGCCCCTTCATACCAAATAATCAGATTTTCTTTTAGGGATGCTAACTCTTAGTTCATATCCCTTACCTATTTATCCTTAATAGGGCAGTAATTCTTAAATATATATTTAATCTTTATATTAAACATGGAAAAAGTAACTTTTCAGAATTCAAGAAATTTAAAATTAGTAGGATGTTTTTATCCTTCAGATTCTAAAAATGTTATAATAATATCTCATGGTTTTGCAGCTAATAAAGACAGAACAAGATTAATAACTGCAGCTGAAAAGTTTTCTAATGAAGGATGTGCTGTATTAAGATATGATGCTGGAGGTAGTGGAGAAAGTGATGATAGTCCTGTAACTATAAAGAACTATTATGATGACTTAAAATCTGCAATAAAATATGTAAGAGATAAAGGTTATGAAAATATAGGTTTATTAGGTGAAAGTTTCGGAGGATTAACATCAATTCTTGCTTATGATGAAAATATTAAATCTTTAGTTTTATGGTCTCCTGTCATTGATTCAATGGTTTCAACTTTATATGAAGAAAATAAAAAAGAGATAGAAAGCAAAGGATTTATCATATACAAAAAAGATGGTAGAGAATTTAAAATACCAAAAGAATATTTTGATGAAAAAATAGCAGTAAATCAAAAAGAAATTTTATCTGGAATAAAGACCCCTGTTCTTTTATTTTATGGGTCTGAAGATGATACAATTCCTTTTGAAGATTGTGAAAATGCTTTGAAATATCTTCCAAAAGATTCAAAATTAGAAGTAATTAAAGGAGCAGGACATAAACTTGAAGAGGATATTGATAGAGTTATTAATTTATCATTAGGGTGGTTTAAGAAATATTTAAAATGAAACTACAACAAATGAACAATAGACAATATTTTGTAACATTACCTAATCAAATAGTCAGAGCTAAGGGTTGGACTAAAGGAGATGTTATTAAGATAGAAATTAATTCTAAAGGAGATATTGTTTTGAAAAAATGAAAAAGATAAGGGAGATGTTAAAAAATGAGTTTGTGGCAAGATGAGAATGGTAATCCAAAAGGAGGAAAAGAGAATGAATGATGGAGCAAAAATTGCAATTGGAGCAATCTTACTTTTAATTATAATAGCTGCATTTATGTATGTATTACCAGTATATGGAGTATGGCAAAAAGAATTAAGTGGTAAAGCTCAATTAAAAGAAGCAGAGTGGAATAGACAAATAACAATCAAAGAAGCAGAAGCAGAAAGACAAGCTGCAGAATTAAAGAAAGAAACTGATATTATAAGAGCTGAAGGTATAGCAGAAGCTAATAGAATTATATCTAAAAGTCTAACATCTGAATATATTACATGGAAATGGGTAGAAGGATTACATGATGGAAGTAGTGAAGTAATATATGTTCCTACAGAAGCAAATCTTCCCTTGTTAGAAGCAAGGGATGTGAGGAGCTGATTGAGAGGGATAGATTTAAAGAAGGAGATATTGTTTTGAAGAGATGAAATGGTAAAGAAATGTGTTATATGTGGTAACCTTATAAGAACAGGAAGAAAGTATTGTTATGAACATAGAAATATTTCTCAAGAATCTAAAATGAGGGTAATATTGGAACGGAAACTAGAAAGGCAAATAACAGTTACAAATGTTGCATTCATTATAGGGATTATATTAATTTTTTTATTTATTATGGTTTCAATAAATGGGCCAAGAGATTTAAAGGGAATCCTATTATTTTTTGGGATTATAGGTTTATTAGCAGGATTTTTAGGATTAAAAGAGATAAGAGAAACAAAGAAAAGAAAAAATGATGCCAATTAAAGAATGGAAATTTTGGGATTGGTTCTTATGGATTGGAGGAATCTTATCTATTATTTTTGGAATTATAAAATTAATATTGAGTTATACAATGAAAAATGCGTTTTATGGTGCACCTAGCACTAGTTATATGGATATGATTTATTTAAATAACAATATACAATCAGGTTGGACGACTTTAATTATAGGAATAATATTGATTATAGTTGCATTTAAGAAAAAATGATACAACCACCACCTAAAGATTGAATGAATTAAAATGCCTGACAACCGGGCGATAACAAATCTTAAAGACCTGTTACCATTCTTAGTCCTTCTAAATAACCAATTAACAATAATGCTAAACACATTATTATCCAATGGATATTAAAATGGCAACAAGAAAAAGACAACATTATGTACCTCAATTTTATTTGGGATACTTCTCAAATAAACCAAAGCATATTTTTATGTATAATTTAAAAAGAGAAATGCATAAATCTGTACCAATAAAAGGAGCTTGTTCAATTAATTATTTTTATGGCAAAAACTTAGCCATAGAAGATTCATTATCAAAATTTGAATATTTTGCTTCTTCAATCCTTAGGAAAATTCAAGTTAATGAAAACTTAACTTGTTTGGATGAAAAAGAACTTATTAATTTATTTAACTTTATACTTTTTCAAAGAGGAAGAACAGAAGTTTCACAAAAGAAGATGATTGAATCTGCAGACTTTCTATATAAAGAAGCTTTAATCCCAATGATGTTAAATGATAAAAAAATTATAGAAGCTGGAATAACAAAAGAAAAATTGGAAAAGTATAAATTATCATCCCCCAATCCCATACTTACCCCTCTTTTAATACATTTACAATCAGGTCCTTTAATTGCTGATTTGCATCCAGCACTTTTAATAAATAAATCTAATACAAATTTCATAACTAGTGACAATCCAGTTATTCTATTTAATCCATTTTTTAATAATTTACAGGGAATCGGAGCGGATGGATTCCGATCAAAAGGGATAACAATAATTTACCCTTTAAATTCCAAACTTATGATAATGTTATTTGATTCTAAATATTATAATTTTTCAAGGTTAAAAGATGATTTTACATTAAAAGTATCAAAAAATAAAGATATTAGAAGAATAAATGGATTACAAATGATTAATTGCAATCATAATGTTTTCTTTGAAGATGAAAATCAAATAAAAGATATAAAATTACAGCATAAAGAGTTATCTTCAAAAAGGTCTAGTAAATATGTTAAACCTGAGAAATATAAAACAGATGATCCCAATAAGGAAATTCTTCACTTAAAAAATAGAAAGTATAATTATAATTTTGATTTGTCTTTTATAATAACTAAGGAGAATGTAGATAAAACTCATGGAGATAGAGATCCAGAATTCACTAAATTTTATCAAGAGTTTATGAAAAAACATTTTGCTAAAAAAGTGCAAAAATAGATTCTGCATATAAATGAATTTAATTATATGCAAAGCCGTTATTTAAGACAATTTTTTATCCAAACATTCCAAATATTGGTGCTAATGCTTGGTATAATATTAAAGCAAGTAATAACAAAAAGATTCCTGCTAATGCAAGAGCATCATAAAAAAACTTCTTTCCATTTGCTCTTCTATTAAAAAATCTAATAATAAGCCCAGCAATTGCTATGCAAGCTATTGGAGGAATAAATAATCCTATAAAAAATGAAGTAAATGTTAAATAAATTGATACAAGTAAAACAAAAATTGTAAATAATGCAAGAACCAACTTAATTAAATTAAAAATATTAGATGGTTTCTTAGGCTTAGATCTTCTAGAACCTTTAGGTTTCTTCTTTTTTCCTCTCTTATTTTTAGGCCTACTCTTCTTTCTGCCTCTATTACTTCTAGATCTCTTACCTTTCTTTCTCCTAGCCATTAATTAAAATATCATTTAGAACTATAAATAGTTTACTTTTAACAACATTTATATCTTTTTTCATCATACATTTATTTAATTAAGGGGGTTGTTAAAATTAAAAAAATAGGGATATTTGTAATAAGTTTATTTTCTTTTGTTTTCTTAATAGGATTTGTTAATGCAACTAGTTGTGGTGAAACTATTTATGAAAATACCATACTGACTAATGACCTATTAAATTGTCCTGGAGATGGGTTAACTATTGGAGCTAGCAATGTAATACTTGATTGTGATGGTCATTTAATTGATGGTGTGCGACATTTACCGGAGCAATTTGGAGTTTATGTTTTAAATAAAAACAATATTACAATAAAAAATTGTAATATACAAGAATTTCTTAATGGAATTCAATTAACTCACGGTGGCTCAAACAATGTGATTAATAATTATTTAAGTAATAATTCTAAAGGAATTCATTTACAGTCAGGTTCAGGGTCTTTTAATAATAATTTAATGGGTAATACTGCAGAGAACAATGATATTGGAATAATGTTAAATAATATATATGATAGTAGTTTAACAGGAAATATTTTGCAAAACAATATTAATTATGGGATTTATCTTGAAGAAAGTGGTAATAATAATTTATGGATAAATGAATTTTTAAATAATAATGTAAATGCTTACGAAACATCTGATGCTAATGGAAATAATTGGAATTCTGAATTTGGAAATTATTGGGATGATTTTGGGAGTAATCCAAGTTATCCAAATTATTATGAAATAGATGGTCCTGGTGATGGTATTGATTGGTATCCTTTGGAGTATGATTCCCTAATTTTTTATATAATTGGAAATCAAGAAGTATATGAAAATGAAACATTGATTATTCAACTTAATGCTTATAACCCAGGAGACAATAATTTAACTTATTACACAAATGCTTCTGAAATTCTTCCAAGTGGTTTTAGTTTTAACAATTTAACAGGATTATTTGAATGGACTCCAACTTATGGTGATTCAGGAGAATATGATGTAAATTTTAATGTAACTAATGGTGATAATTGGGATGAAGAAACTATAACAATAACTGTTAATCATGCAAATAGAGCTCCTGTTTTAGATTTTATAGATGATATTGAATCTTATGAAGGAGATTCTGTATTTATAACTACAAGTGCAATAGATCCTGATTATGATACATTAACTTATTTTGTTGAAAATGAAAATTTTGAACAAATTAATGATACTAATTTTGTTTGGAATACAAATTATACAGATTCTGGAATTCATGAAATAACTGTAAAGGTTACAGATGGAGAATTATGGGATGAACAAATTGTTACCTTAACTGTAAATAATGTAAATAGAGCTCCTGTTTTAGATTTTATAGATGATATTGTTATTAATGAAACTGAATCTGCAATTATAACTTTAAGTGGCTCTGACCCTGACAATGATACATTAACTTATTTTGTTGATGATGGAAGATTTGAACAAGAAGATAATGTTTTTACATGGGATACAGATTATAATGATGCTGGTATCTATGATTTATTAGTAAGTATAAGTGATGGAGATTTAACAGATGACCAAATAGTAACTATAATAATAAATAATGTTCCTGTACCTGACTTCTATATAGATTCTTCAGATATTTATTTCAGTAATGAAGAACCTTTTGAAGATGAAGAAGTTTACATAACAGCAGTATTTTACAACATAGATGAAACACACCCGGAAGATATCTTAGTTCATTTCTATGATGGAAATCCTGAAAATGATGGAATATTAATAGGAGAAGAAGTAATTTTACCTTCTTTAATATTAGAAGACAGTTATTTTTCTCAAATAATGTGGGATGCAACTAGAGGAGACCATGATATCTATGTAGAAATTGATCCACTTAATGATTATATTGAATTAGATGAAACTAACAATATAGCATTTAGAAATATTAATTTAGTAAGACCCGATTTAATAATAACTAACAATAATGTAGCTTTCTCAAACCCGACACCTACAGAAGATGATGAAATAACAATATTTTCTTCTATAAGAAATACGGGTAATCTTGACTCTGGAGAATTTATAGTAAGTGTTTATTATGATAACCCAGAAAATATGATAAGTCAACAAACATTTAGTTTAGAAGTTGACCAAACACAAACTTTAGTTATAGATTGGTTTGCAGTAGCAGGAACTCATGAGATATTTGTTGATGTAGATTCTTCTGATGTAATATTTGAATTAAAAGAAGATAACAATTTAGCTTCAAATACAATAGAAGTAGAA
>JAIOTD010000003.1 GCA_021107205.1 archaeon
GTAATATGAAACCTGATTTTTTTTTATTTAAACTTATCGGCCTGTTTACAAATATTTATAAAATAGAGTTCTAGAGTAAAAATATGGTATTAGATAAGCTTGGAAGTTCATTAAAGGACACTTTGAAAAAGATAGCTAAAGCTGTTTTTGTAGATGAAAAACTAGTAAATGAGCTTGTAAAGGATATTCAAAGAGCTCTTATTAGTGCTGATGTGAATGTTAAGTTAGTTTTTGAGTTAAGCAATAAAATAAAACAAAGAGCCTTAAAAGAAGAAATTAAAGGTATAACTAAAAGAGAGCATTTGGTTAATATTGTTTATGAAGAATTAGTTAATTTCTTAGGCGAGGATAAAGCTGAAATAAAAGTAACTAAGAAAAAACCATTTAAAATAATGATGGTTGGTTTGTTTGGTTCTGGAAAAACAACCACAATTTCTAAATTAGCTAAATATTATACTAAGAGAGGATATAAAGTGGCTTCTTTAGGATTGGATGTTCATAGACCTGCAGCTCCAGATCAATTAAAACAAATAAGTGAACAAGTAAAAATTGATTGTTATATTGACAAAAAAGAAAAAAATCCTTTAAAGATTTATGAAAAATATGAAAAAGATTTTAAGAAATATGATATTTTATTAATTGATACTTCTGGAAGAGATGCTTTAAGTGAAGATTTAATTGAAGAAATTGAAAAATTAACTAGTAAAATAAAACCTGATGAAAGATTATTGGTTTTATCTGCCGATATTGGTCAAGCTGCTTTAGGTCAAGCTGAACAATTTCATAAAAGCTGTGATATAACTAGTGTTATTGTTACTAAATTAGATGGAACTGCTAAAGGTGGTGGAGCATTAAGTGCTTGTTCTGCTACGGGGGCTAATGTTAAGTTTATTGGTGTAGGTGAAAAACCAGATGATTTGGAAATATTTAATCCAAAAGGCTTTGTTTCTAGATTATTGGGTATGGGTGATTTAGAAGCTTTATTGGAAAAAGCTAAAGATGCTATTTCTGAAGAAGATGCAAAAGATATGGGCAAGAAATTCCAAGAGGGAGATTTTGATTTAGAAGATTTATATGAACAAATGAAGGCTATGAGTAAGATGGGACCTTTAAGTAAGGTTATGGATATGATTCCTGGTTTTGGCCAAGTTAAATTACCTAAAGATGCTTTAAAAGTTCAAGAAGGTAAGTTGAAAAAATGGAAGTTTGTAATTGATTCTATGACAAAAGAAGAGAAAAAACATCCTGATGTTTTAGATATTAGTAGGATTGAAAGAATAGCTAAAGGCGCCGGTGTTAAGGTTTCTGATGTTAGAGAATTGTTGAAACAATATAGGCAAAGTAAGAAGTTAATAAAAATGATGGGTGGAGAACAAGATCCTAATAAATTAATGAAAAAGTTTCAAGGAAAAATTCCGAAGGGGTTTAATTTAGGATGAATCTAAAAGAATATCAAGAATTATGTAAAAAAACAGCTGTAAAATTAAATAATGATGAAAAAGAAATATTTACTTGGGGTTTGGGGATTTCTGGAGAAGCAGGAGATGTTGCTAGTTGTATAAAAAAGACATATGTACATGATAATGATCAAAAAGAAGGTATAAAAGAAAATCTTGGAGATACTTTATGGTATGCTGCAATGATTTGTAATTTTTTTGGTTGGGATATGGAAGAAGTTTTAAAACAAAATGTTGAGAAATTAAATAAAAGATATTCTAGTGGAAAATTTACAGTTAAAGATGCAGGTAGGGATGGAGAAAAAATAGATTGGAATGAAAAATGAAAATAATTAAACAAGGTGCCGAGGCTATTTTGTATTTAGATAAAAATAATTTAGTTAAAGAGAGAATAGTTAAGAATTACAGATTAAAAGAAATTGATGATAGTTTAAGAAAATCTAGAACAAGAAGAGAAGCTAAATTATTAAAAAAAGCAGATGTGATTAATGTTCCTAAAGTTATTGAAGTTGATGATAAAAGTATGAAGATAACTATGGAATATATTCAAGGAGATTTGATTAAAGATATTTTAGATAGTTTAAAAGAGGAAGAAAGAAGAAATGTTTGTAAACAAATTGGAGAAGAAGTTGCAAATTTACATAATTTAGATATAATTCATGGTGATTTAACAACAAGTAACATGATTTTAAAAAATAGTAAAGTTTATTTTATTGATTTTGGTTTGGGATTTGTTGATCCTAAAGTTGAACATAAAGCAGTTGATTTACATTTGTTAAGACAAGCCTTAGAAAGTAAACACTACAAATATTTTGAAGATTCTTTTAAACATGTTTTATTAGGTTATAAAAAAAGTAAAGAATATAATGAGGTTTTGAAGAGATTAAAAAAAGTTGAGAAAAGAGGGAGGTATAAGTCAAAAAATGATTGAACCGGGTTTAGTATATATTTTGAGTGGAATTTCTGTTTTAGTAGTTTTATATTTATTTATAAGTCCTGATAGTGTTTTTAAGAAGTAATTTCTTTTAGTAATTCATTAATATAATCCATATTAGAATCATTTAATAAAACAACATCATAATTTTCTTTAAAAGCTTCTAAGTTTTTTTCTGCTTCTTCATTTAGAAATCCTATTTTTATTAAATTTTCATAATCAAAACCTTTTACCATTCCAACATCACCTAAACTATCACCTAATAAAACAACATTTTTTCTGTTTTTAATTAAATCAAAAAAAGGAAAATCATGAATTACAGTTTCATCTTTATTCATCCCATGTAAAATTGGTTCTTTAAATGAAATTGCTTTTCCTTTTTCATCCCATTCAAAAGTGTTAGAAATAATATGAATATTGTCATATAGTTTTCCTTCATTTTCAAGATATATTTTAATGGATTCGATACCCAATCCACTAGATGACATAATAATTAAAGGTATTTTCTTTTCATGTAGAAAATCAAGGAATTCTAAAACACCTTCTCTTAATTTTGAGTTTCCAGATTCAACTACTTTTTTTATATCTTTTTTGTTTAATCCTGATTTAATTAATAAATTAAAATGTGATATCCACCATTCACGCATAGCTTTTTTCTTTTCATTTATAGAAATTTTAGAATCAATTTCAATAGGATGATATTTATTAAATAATTCATGAGCTTTTAAAGCATAATCTTGAGTTAAATAATTGCCATCACGTAGAATTGAAAGAATAGAGAATATTTTTTTATCATTAACAAATGCTTTTGTAAGAGTTCTATCAAAATCTGCAATAACATGAATTTTCTCGGTTCCTGCTTCAGAAATTGCTTTTTTTATTTTTTCTAAATTTTCTGGATTGGATATTATTATGTTTTTTGGCATGTTATATTTGGGATTCATTAAGTTTAAATATGTAATTATTACTTGATTTTTTATACAGTCCCGTAGTCTAGTGGTCAAGGATGCAAGCCTTTGGAGCTTGAGACCCAGGTTCGAATCCTGGCGGGACTATAATAACTTTTATAAACTTCTTTTTCTTATATGGGAATATGGAAGAACAAAAAATTGGAGAAATATTTGGGTATTATGCCAAAATAGGAGTAGCAGCTATTAAGCTAAATGATGGAAGCTTAAAAGTCGGTGATAAAATACACATAAAAGGCCACACTACAGATTTTGAGCAAACAGTAGATAGTATGCAAATAGAACACGATAAAGTTCAAGAAGCTAAAAAAGGCTCTGATGTGGGTATTAAGGTAAAAGATACAGTAAGGCCTGGAGATGTAGTCTACAAATAATTTCATTCAAAAGCTTTATAAATCATATATTTAGTGCTTAATTAGGATAAGTCAGTTAAGGCTTACTTATACCTAGAAAACTTATTCTGGGTAAAATTAAAATGGGAAGAATATATTCAGGTAAAAAAGGAAAATCAGGAAGTACTAAACCTATTGAGAAAAAGAAAAAAATTTGGGTTAGATATGATAAGAGCGAAGTAGAACAATTAATTCTTAAATATGCTAAAGCAGGAAATACTCAAAGCCAAATAGGATTAATTTTAAGGGATAAATATGGAATTCCCGATGTTAGACAATTTACAGGAAATAAATTGAAAAAAATATTGGAAGATAATAAATTATTACCTAATATTCCTGAGGATTTAACTAATTTGATTAAAAGAGATATTCAAATTATGAAACATTTAGAGAATAATAAAAAAGATATGTCTGCTAAGAGAGGATCTCAATTAACAGAAAGTAAAATTAATAGATTAATTAAATATTATAAGAGAATTGAAGTATTACCAAAAGATTGGAAATATGATAGAAAGAAAGCTAAGTTATTAGTTAGTTAATTTCTTTTAACATGGAATCTATTTTAAAGAATGCTGTTGAAGAATTTATAAAAGTAAAAGATAAACCTATGAAAATTGTATCTCATTTAGATGCTGATGGTTTGAGTTCTGCTGCTATTTTAACTAAAACATTAACTAGAGAAAATGTTAAGTTTTCCTTAAGTGTTGTTAAAAGTTTGGATGAGAAAAAATTAAAAGAACTTTCTAATGAAGATTATGAAACTTTTATTTTTAGTGATTTGGGTAGTGGGCATTTAAAATTAATTAAAAAATTTTTAAATGATAAAAAAATAATAATTTTAGATCACCATATTCCTGAAAATGAAGATAATAATTTCATTCATGTAAATCTACATTTAGTTGATCATGAAAAAGCTGAAAATATTTCTGGGAGTGGTGTTTGTTATTTATTTGCTAAGGAATTAAATAAAGAAAATATAGATTTAGCCCATATTGCTATTATTGGTGCTTTAGGAGATTATCAAAAATTTGAAGATTATAATAAAGAAATTTTAGATGATGCTGTTGATTTTGGTAAAATAGAAATAAAAAAAGGACTTAGAATGTTTGGTAGTCAAACTAGACCATTACATAAAATTTTGCAATATAGTACAGATCCTTATATTCCTGGAATTACTGGAAGTGAAACAGCTGCAATATCTTTTTTACAAGAAATAGGAATTAATATTAAAAATGGTGAAGGTAGTTTTAGAAAATTAAATGATTTAAGGGATGAAGAATTAAAAAAACTTGTTACAAATATGATTTTAAAAAGAATAGGAAGTGAAGATAAGCCTGAAGATATTTTTGGAAATATTTATTTATTAAAAGATGAACCTGATGGAAGTTTAGTTAAGGATTTGAGAGAATATGCAACCTTACTTAATTCTTGTGGTAGATTAGGTAAATATTCTTTAGGTGTTGGTAGTTTATTAGAAAACAAAAAAATAAGAAAAGAAGCTGAGGATTTATTACAAAAATATAGATTGGAAATCATTAAATCTTTAGAATGGTTTCATAAAAATAAAGATACTTTTGCTGAAGGAAAAAATTACCTTATTGTGAATGCAGGTGATAGTGTTAAAGATACTTTAATTGGAACTTTAATTAGCATTATTTCTAAATCTAATTTATATGAAAATGGAAAAATAATGATTGGAATGGCTTATACTTTGGATAATAATATTAAAATAAGTGTTAGGGTTAGTGGTGTTGATGAAAACGCAGATGTTCGAGATGTTTTAAGTAAAACTCTTGATGGTAAAAATTATGGTGGACATAAATTTGCTGGTGGAGCTAGTATAAAAATGGATGATGAAGAAACTTTTATTAATAAATTAAAAGAGGTTTTATCATAATGAAGATATTTATTTGTTGTAGTAAGCATTTTTATGATAAAATTCCTTCTATTAAAAGAGAATTAGAAGATAAAGGACATACTATTACACCTCCAAATAGTTATGAAGAACCTTTTAAGGAAGAAGAGATGAAGAAATTAGGACTTCAAGAACATATAAAATGGAAATCATCTATGATTAAAAAACAAGAACCTAAAGTTAGAGAAAATGATGCTATATTGGTTTTAAATTTTGATAAAAATGAACAATCAAATTATATTGGAGGAGCAACTTTCTTAGAAATTTCTAAAGCTTTTGAATTAGGCAAGAAAATTTATTTATATAACCCAATTCCTGAAAATATATTTAAAGATGAATTAACCGCTATCAATCCATTTATTATAAATGGAGATATTTCAAAGATTGTTTGATTTTAAATATG
Source organism: archaeon (assembly GCA_021107205.1). Classification (GTDB taxonomy): domain Archaea; phylum Nanobdellota; class Nanobdellia; order SCGC-AAA011-G17; family GW2011-AR20; genus JAIOTD01. The sequence continues at coordinate 6,070 of JAIOTD010000003.1, forward strand.
TTTCAAAAGCAGGAATGTTCTTTGGTGGCATAGGATACTTATTATAATTTTTAGGATTAATCCATACGAATTCATCATGATCTTTACTTAATACTACATTATCACTTTCAGCAAAACATTCAAAAAACGTTGCAACTATCTGCCATTGTTCCCCTCTAATTTGTGGCCTTCATTCCTCAACATTAAAGGGTTTACCAATTTTTACATTTAAACCAATTTCTTCTTTAATCTCTCTTAACAAACTTTCATCAAATCTTTGCCCTGGCTTTACCCTACCACCTGGTACATCATAATTTCCTGTTTGAGTACCATCATTATATTTAGAAGACTCTCTTAGAATTAGCATTTTACCTTTATGAAAAATAAATGCTTTTGTGGCAACAAATATTTTAGGTTCCATAACCTGTAAAATTTTCTTTTATATAAAAATCTTTTTAAATACCAATCGAAAGCTTTATAATGATTATTTTGGAGATTAAGATAAAATGGCTGAAAAGAAAGTTTTGAAGAAGAAGAAAAAGCATTGGTATAGTATTTTAGCTACTAAAGATTTTAATAATGTAGAATTGGGGGAAACATTAGCGTTTGAAGATAGTGCTTTAATGGGAAGGCAAATAACTGCTAATTTATCTGTTCTAACTAACGATATTAAAACTCAAAATGTAAAATTAAGTTTTAAAGTTAATAAAGTTGATAATGGAAAAGCATACACAGAAGTAATAGGATATAAAATGGTCCCTGCTTTTATAAAAAGGATTGTTAGGACCCAAAGAAGTAAATTAGACGATTCTTTTAAGATTAAAACACAAGATGGTGTTAAAATTATATTAAAACCTGTAATTGTAACTAGAAATAAAACAAATAAAAAAATTCTTACTAGTTTAAGAAAAAGTTCAAGAAATTCTTTTCAAAAATTATTTGAAAAATTAAAATATGAAGATTTTGTAAAAGATTTAATTTATCATAAAACACAGAAAGATATGAAACATAGTTTAAAGAAAGTTTACCCTGTTAGCGCATTTGAAATAAAAATTATGAAGAAACTTTAATCATCAGAAACTGTTATTTCTCCATTATGACATAATGCTTCACAAGCTCTACATCCAATACAGTTTTTTGGATTTTTTACTGTAACTTTACCCTTTTCTTTTACAAAAACTTCAGTAGGGCAAGATGCTATAGCTTCGTCCAAAACTTTTGGATCTTTTACTTTTTCATAATGTATTATTGGTTTTGGCATTTTATTTATTTAAATCTTGTATTAATTTACTTATTTGTTTATCATTCATTCCATGAACTTTTGCACCTTCTTCGATAGTTTCAAATGCAGAAGCTATACAACCTATACAGTGTAACCCATGATTTAAAAATACTTCTGTTACTTTAGGATTTTTTTTAATAACTTCTGCTAAGTTCATATTTTTTGTAATTTTTTTAGATGACATCTTCTATTTGTTTTTTTAATATATCCTTAGGCCTTACTCCTGTTATTCTCATTAATTCTTGATTTTTTTTGAATAATATTAATGTAGGGATTCCCATGATTCCATATTGTGTTGGAATTTCTGGTGATTTATCAACATTTAACTTAACAAAATTAATTTTTGTTATTTCTTTGCTTAATTCGTCTATCATAGGAGCTATCATTTTACATGGACCACACCAATCTGCATAAAAATCAACCAATACAGGTTTATCTGCATCAATTACTTCTTTTTTGAAATCTTGAGTAGAAATTTCCTTTACCATTTCTTTTAGTTTTAAATCAGTGTTTATAAATTTTTTTATCCTGCAAAACCTACAAATATTTTGTATAGGAAAAATATTATTATGAAATAAACAATTGCAAATTTTACATTAAATAACATTAATATTAGATAAATTCCCGAAATTAGATCTAAAATACTTAAAATTTCTCCAAAAAATGCAAAACCTTTGATTATTAAATATAAAGCAGCTATTATTGCTAAGAAAGGAGTATTAAACCAACTAAAATGGGTTCCGATTATTACAATTAATACTAAAAAATCTATTAAAGTAAATAATTTTACTACCATTTTAGAACTCTATGGCTTTTCTAGCAAAAATTCCTTTTTCATATGGATGTTTTATTTGTTTCATTTCTGTTACATAATCTGATAAATTTAATATATCTTTCGGAAAACCCCTTCCTGTTAATATTAATTCTGTGTTTTTAGGTTTATTTTTTATGAAATTTGTAGCTAATTCTTTATCAATTATTTTCCAATTCATCCCAGGTCCAAATTCATCTATGATTACTAAATCATATTTATTTAAATCTTCGATAGCTTCTTCCCAAAATTCAAGAAATTCTTTTTTTAAGGAATCTAATTCGTTTTCAGAATATTTTTTAAAAAAAGGATGAAGTGGTTGAAATTGTAAATAAGGTATTCTTAATTCTGAGAAAAAAAATTGTTCACCTGTATTTCTCTTAAATAATTGTATTATTTTTACATTTAGATTTCTACCAATAGCCCTAATTGCTAAACCTATTGCTGCTGTTGTTTTTCCTTTTCCCTCTCCTGTATATATATGAATTAATCCAAGATTATTCATATTAGCTACACTCACTATAACCACAATCAAAACATGTAGGTTTAGAACAACCTGAAACCATGCCTACATTTGAACTATAACATTTTGGACAATATAGTGATTCTGCTTTAAGGGGGTTTTCTCCTTCATTCAATTCACTTTTAACTAAAGTTACTTGACCTTTGATTAAGTTGGGATTTGATAATCCTGTTATTTTATCTGTTTTTATTAAATGGTCTCTTAATGCTTTAGCAATTCCATGAGGTATAGAATCAACTCTATGAGGTCCAAAACCAAATGACTTATCTCCTTTTATTGAATTTAAATGTTTTAATATTCCAACTGGATCTCCTCCAAGTTCAAAATATTTAGATAATAATATTCCTAATGCTGTTGTTAATCCACTTGTTTCTGTTCCTGTTGGAGAAATATTCAAGAACATTTTTGTTGGTCCTTCTTCATCATAATTAACATGGATGTGTAATGGACCTTTTCCTGTTTCTACTTCATAATATTCCGAACTTTCTCTTTTATTATTACCTCTATTTTTCTTTTGTTCTTTTTCCTTTTTCTCTTCTAAGTTTAGAATCTGTAGATTTTTACTTCCATCTCTATAAAGTGTTACACCTTTTGCACCTAATTCATATGCTAAATTATAAACTCTTCCTACATCTTTTACAGTAGCATCATTTTTTAAATTAACAGTTTTTGAAACTGCATTATCTATGTATTTTTGAAATGCACATTGCATTTTTACATGATCA
>JAIOTD010000024.1 GCA_021107205.1 archaeon
ATAGATATACAGTTTATACCCCTCAAGAAGAAATGAAACAAATTCTTTTAGAGGATAAAGATTATAGATTAGATACTATAAGAAAAATATTCGGAATTGATAAATATAAAAGAATAAAAGAAAATTCTAAGATATTAAGTATATCGCTAAGAGAAAAAATAAAAGAATTAGAAGGTTCAATTCTTGATTTATCTGAAAAGGAATCTGATCTTAAGAAAAATAATAATGAACTAAACAATAACAAAGAAGAACTAAGTAAATTACAACCAAAACTACAAGAAATTACTTCAAAAATTAAAGAACAAAAAAAAGAAATAGAAAAAGCAGAAAAAGATAATGAATTACTAAAAGATTTAGAAAATAAATTAAATTTAAATTTAGTAGAAATAAAAAATAAAACAGAAGGCCATTCTGAAAACATACAAGAATTAAAAGAATTAAATAACTCTATAGAATCTTTAAAAAAAGAATTAAATGAAAATAACCTAGAAAACTTAGAAGATGTTATTAAAATAAAAAAAGAAACTCAAGATCAAATTAATTTAATTGAAACTTCTTTAAGAGAAATCACTAAAAAAGTACAAAGAATGAATATTAACAAAGAGAATTCTGAAAATGTTATTTCTAAAATTACAAAGTTAGATGAATGTCCTACATGTTTACAAAAAGTTGATACAGAACATAAAAAAAGTATAATACAAAAAGAGAATATTACAATTCAAGAAGTAAAAAATGAACTTTCCACTTATGAAAACCAGGAAAAAGAAGCAGAATCAAAAATAAAAGAATTAAAAGAAAAATTAGAAAATTTAACTCAAAAAGAAAAAAATTATGAAATTCTTAGGTTCAAACAAGATTCTCTTAAAGAAAAACAACAAAGATACGATAAAATAAAAGAATTTTTAGATAATTTACAAAAAGATATAGAAAATTTAAAGAAAGAAAGAACTAAATCAGAAGAGAATTTAAATAAAATACCCAAAACAGATTTTCCAAAATTAAAAATTAAATTAGATTATTCTTTAGAAGAAGAAAAACTCCTAAATGTTAAAAAAATAAGTATTGAAACCAATATTAACAACTTAAAACAACAAATTGAATATTTATCTGTAGAAATAGAGAAAAAACAAGAATCCAAGAAAACAATAGAGAATCTAAATAACATTCAAAGATTTATTCAACAAGAATTTATTGAATTAATCAATTTAATAGAAAAAAGAATTTTAAGTAAAGTTTATCATGATTTTAATTCATTATTTGAAAAATGGTTATCTACTTTAATTGATGATGAAAGTTTTTCTGCTAAATTAGATGAAGAATTTTCTCCAAAGATAACACAAAATGGTTATGATACTAACTATTTATACTTAAGCGGAGGAGAAAAAACAGCAATAGCTTTAGCCTATAGATTGGCATTAAATCAAGTAATTAACAACATTATTTCTCATATTAACACAAAAGATTTAATCATTCTAGATGAACCAACAGATGGATTTTCAGAAGAACAACTTGATAAAATAAAACCAGTCTTAGATGAACTTGATATCAAACAAATATTAATAGTAAGCCATGAATCAAAAATAGAAAGTTTTGTTTCTAATATAATAAGATGTGAGAAAAAAGAAGGCACTACTAATATAATTCAATAATTTTATAAACTAATTTTATATTTTAACAAAAATGATAGATAAAAAATTACAAAAATTAGCAATAGAAATAGCAAAGAAAGAAAAGCTAAGTAAAACTCCTAAATTTTCAGAAATAGGAATTCATCAAGATCAAAAATTCAAATTAAAACCTACAAGAACAATTTCCGGAGTTTCTCCAATAGCAATTATGACAAAACCATACAATTGTCCTGCTCAAGCTAAATGCACTTATTGTCCGGGGGGATTAAATTCTTATTTTGGAGATGTTCCTAAAAGTTACACGGGAAATGAACCAGCTTCAATGAGAGCTAAAAGAAATTCGTATGATCCTTATCTCCAAATTTTTAACAGAGTAGAACACTACATTATATTAAATCATAATCCAACAAAAGTAGAACTAATTATAATGGGGGGAACTTTTAATGGTTTCACATTAGATTATCAAAAAGAATTCGTAAAATATGCATTTAAAGCAATGAATGATTTCTCAGATTTATTTTACAAAGAAGGAAAATTAAACAAGAAAAAATTTATAGATTTCTTTGAATTAGATTCTAATTTTAAATCAGAAAAAAGAACAAAGAAAATTCAAAATAAGATTCTAAAGTTAAAGAAAAAAACAACTTTAGAAAAAGAACATAAAAGAAATGAAAAAACAATAATTAGATGTATAGGATTAACATTAGAAACAAGGCCTGACATGATTACAAAAAAAACAGCAGAATTTATGTTAAAATTAGGGGCAACAAGAATTGAATTAGGAATACAAAGTGTTTATGATAATGTATTAAAAAAAATTAAAAGAGGACATTTAACAAATAAAACAAAAGAAGCAATTAAAATTCTAAAAGATTATGGATTTAAAATATTATTACATATTATGTTAGGATTACCTAAATCTCCAAGGGAAAAAGATATTGAAATGTTCAAAGAATTATTTTCAAATGAGTTTTACAAACCGGACATGATTAAGATATATCCTTGTTTGGTAATGCCTGGAACAAAATTATATCAAGATTATCTAAAAGGAAACTTCAAACCAATAACTACTAAAGAAGCAGCAGAAGTAATTGCAGAAGGTAAAAAATACATTCCAACTTATTGTAGAATTATGAGAATTCAAAGGGATATTCCAACAACTTTAATATCTTCAGGAATAGATAAATCAAATCTAAGGCAATATGTTTTAAAAGAATTAGAAAAGAAAAAAATAAAATGTAAATGTATTAGATGTAGAGAAGTAGGAAGAGCTGAAAAGTTAGATAAAGTAGAAATTATAGTTAAAAAATACAAAGCAAGTTCTGGAACAGAGTATTTTATTTCTGCGGAAGATAAAAAAAATGATTCTATAATTGGATTTTGCAGATTAAGATTATCAAAAAATGCTTTTATTAGAGAACTTCATGTTTATTCTTCAGCATTAAATTTAAAAGAAAAATCAAAAGAAAGTTATCAACACAGAGGTTATGGTAAAAAATTATTAGCAGAAGCAGAAAAAATAACTAAAAAAAATAAATTCAAAAAATTAGCAGTTATTTCTGGAGTTGGTGTAAGGGAATATTATAAAAAATTAGGATATAAATTTGAAGCTCCTTATATGATAAAAAAATTCTAAATGGGCCTGCTGGGATTTGAACCCAGGATCTTTGCCATGTCGAGGCAACGTCATAGCCACTAGACCACAGGCCCTTATTTACTCAACAAATTATAACAACCCAAAGCTGCAACAGAACCATCAGAAGCAGCAACTATAGCTTGTCTTTGTTTATTTGTTGTTACATCACCTATAGCAAATAATCCTTTAACATCTGTTTCTTTAAATTCATTAACTATCAAATAACCTTCTTTATCTTTTTTTAATTTTAAATCAATAACCATACTTAAAATAGGATCAGCTCCTACTTCAATAAAAACCCCATTAACTTTAACATCATTACCATCTTTTAATTTAACACCGGAAACTAATTTATCTCCATAAATTTCAGAAATCTCATTCTGCATTAACTCAATATTTTTCTTTGCTTTTACTTTATCCATATTCATAGGTTCTGCTCTTATTTTACTTCTATACATCATAACAACATTTTTTGCATATTCACTTAACAATAAACTTCCTTGAGCAGCAGCATCACCACCACCTACAACTATAACTTTATCTTTATTCTTAAACAAAGGAGCATCACAAGTATAACAATAACTCACTCCTTTAGCTTCAAATTCTTTTTCACCTTTAACATTAAGATGTCTATGATCAGTTCCGGTAGCTAATATAACAGTTCTAGCTTCATAATCATCAACTTTAAAGCCTTCTTTTAATTTCTCAATTTTTTTAATTTCTCCATCCTTAAATTCAACACCAACTTTTTTTGCATGATCTTCAAACTTTTTCATTAAATCCATACCACCAATACTTTCATAAGAAGGATAATTTTCTACAACATGAGCATCCATCATTGTTCCACCCATTTCTTTTGCAATAAGTAAAGTTTTCAGATTATATCTGGCAGTATAAATAGCAGCACTCAAACCTCCAGGACCACCACCAATTACAATAACATCATATTTCATTTTTTCCTCCTTTTAATATAATCTAAGATCACATCACCTGTTTGTTCAATAGTCAAATTAGTTGTATTAATAACAAGATCATAATTACTTTTATCATCATATTTTATCTTATAATGTTTTTTATATCTTTCTCTATCCAATCTTATTCTTCTTCTAACAAATTCTAAAGATTCTCTCAAGTCTTTTAATTTTTGTCTCTTCAATAATCTTATAGAAGCTTCTTTTAATTTAACATCTAAAAATATTTTAATAGAATTAGGAATAAAATAAAATCCAAGCCTTCCTTCAATAATAATATTATCTTGAGTCTTGCCTAATTTTTTTTGATATTCATCAAACTCTTTATCAGTATTTTCTTTTAATTTATTCAATTCAATTATACTCAAACCTCTTTTCTTAGCTAATTCTCTTCTCATACCACCAATATGGTAATGTTTAAAATTAAGTTTCTTAGCTAAATAATCACTTACAGTTGTTTTTCCAGATCCTGGATGACCAGAAATAGTTATTATCATAATATAAATTTCTAAACTTTAGTTAATATAATTTTCCTTTTTCTAGAGCCATCTAATTCAACTAACATAATTGCTTGCCATTGTCCTAATAATAATTTTCCATTTTTAAAAGGAATAATTTGGGAAGATCCTAAAATAGAAACTTTAATATGAGAATCAGCATTACCATCCCTTATATCATGTTTCCATTTTCCTTGAGGTATTTGTTTTTCTAAAAAATTTAAAATATCTAAACATATATTTGGATCATCATTTTCATTAATTATTACAGAAGCACTTGCATGAGGTACATAAACATTCACTAATCCATCTTTTTCATCTTTCACAAAATCTTCAACTTGTTTAGTAATATCAATCATCTCAGTTCTTTTATTAGTTTCAACATAAAATTCCATAAAAATACAATATAAAACTTATATATAAATATTTAACAAAACCTTTATATACCACTCGCTCATAAAAAATTCCACAGTAAATGATGAAGTTTCAATAACTTCTGAGTTTCTATATGAATGCTTAATAAATCTATTAAGTACGATGTATGACTCTAGTAAAAACCAATTACCAATAATTTTGAATCTTGCAAAAATTCCCGTTGATCCTGCGGGAGAATGCTGCTATTGGAATTCGATTTAGACATGCAAGTTTGTTCTCTTCTGAGGACGGCGAAAGGCTTAGTAACACGTCGATAATCTAACTTATGGTCTGGGATAAGGATGGGAAACTGTCTCTAAACCCGGATAAGGAATCGGTGCTGGAATGCTCTTTTCCTAAAAAGCAATGCCATAAGATGAGTCGGTGGCTGATTAGGCTGTTGGTGAGGTAATGGCTCACCAAACCAAAGATCAGTAGGGGGAGTGAGAGCTCTAGCCTCAAGAAGGGTACTGAGATACTGACCCTAGTCCTAAGGGATGCAGCAGTCGCGAAACCTTTACAATGCACGCAAGTGTGATAAGGGAATTCCAAGTGCTCAAGTTTTTGCTTGGGCTTTTGCCAAATGAAAAAAGTTTGGCGAATAAGTGATGGGAAAGACCGGTGCCAGCCGCCGCGGTAACACCGGCGTCACAAGTGGCATTCAGCATTATTGGGTCTAAAGCGTCCGTAGCTGGTTTTGTAAGTCTATTGTGAAATTGTTTAGCTTAACTAAACAGCTTGCAAAAGATACTACTTAACTAGGGACCGAGAGAGGTTAGAAGTATTCCAAGGGGAACGGTAAAATGTGATAATCCTTGGAGGACTACCAATTGCGAAGGCATCTAACCAGAGCGGGTCCGACAGTCAGGGACGAAGGCTAGGATAGTGATAGGGATTAGATACCCCAGTAGCCCTAGCAGTAAACGCTGTGAGCTAGGTGTTGCATATTCTCCGTGGATATGCAGTGCCGAAGCGAAGGCATTAAGCTCACCACCTGGGAAGTACGATCGCAAGATTGAAACTTAAAGGAATTGGCGGGGGCGCACCACAACGAGAGGGGCGTGCGGTTTAATTGAATTTTACACCGGAAATCTTACTAGGGGCGACGGCAGAATGAAGGTCAGATTAAAGGTCTTACCTAACGAGCCGAGAGATGGTGCATGGCCGCCGTCAGTTCGTGCTGTGAAGTGTCCTGTTAAGTCAGGCAACGAACAAGACCTACATCTACAGTTGCTAGCAGTTCCTCAGGGAAGACTGAGCACACTGTAGAGACTGCCCGGGATAACTGGGAGGAAGGTGTAGGCAACGGTAGGTCTGTATGCCTCGAATCTCCTAGGCTACACGCGCGCAACAATGGTAAGGACAATGGGATACAACTCCGAAAGGAGAAGTCAATCCTCTAAACCTTGCCCTAGTTCAGATTGAAGACTGTAACCCGTCTTCATGACGATGGATTTCGTAGTAATCGGGTTTCAACAGGGCCCGGTGAATAAGTCCCTGTGCCTTGCACACACCGCCCGTCATCCCAGCCGAGCAGGGTTTAGGTGAGGCCTAACTTTTTGGTTAGAACAAACCTAAGCTCAGCAAGGAGGGGCAAGTCGTCACAAGGTAACCGTAGGGGAACCTGCGGTTGGATCACCTCCTATTATTTTTATTAATAATACTAAGGTTTTTACTAGAGTCATACATCTTTTTTTTTCTGAAAAAATATTAAAACAAAAAATAACAAAATTTATAAGTAAAAATTCTCAAATTATTTCTAGATGGGCCTGTAGCTCAGCGGTAGAGCATCGCCCTTGCAGGTTTTATACTAAGAAAGGCGGGGGTCTCGGGTTCAAATCCCGACAGGTCCATTAGACTCTGGGTTCAGTTCCCCAGGTCCTTTTTTGTTCTATAAATTATATAAAGAGAAAATTATTTTTAATGTTTAATTAGCTAAAAAAACAAAAGATTTAAATATAAGATACATCTTACTTATCTTATAAACAAGATTGGGTGATTAATATGAAAAATGAAATAATTGAAATGGGAAAAATAAGTTCAAGAGGACAGATTGCTATACCTTCTGAAATAAGGAACAAACTAGATTTACAAGAAGGATCAAAAGTATTGTTTGTTGTAGAGGATAATACTTTACTTATGAAAAAAGTAAGTTCAGAAACATTTGCAAATTTAACCAAGCCTTTAAGACATGCAAAAAAGAAGATAAAAGAAACAGAAGTAAGTAGTGTAGTGCATAAGTTAAGAGCAAAATGATTAAGGTTACTCCAGATACCAACATATTAGTCTCTGGCACTTTTTGGAGTGGTGATTCTTTTAAGATTATGAATTTAATTGATAAAAAGATTGTTCAATCAATACTTTCAAAAGAGATTATAAAAGAATATAACAAAATATTGCATAGTGATGAGATCATAGAAAAAGTTGAAAATAAAGATTTGATTATTTCAAAAGTTATCCAAAAAGTGATAATGAATTCTATAATAGTGGAACCAAAGAGGAGAATTAATGTTGTGAAAGATGATCCTGATGATGATAAAATTATTGAAGTTGCTGTAGAAGGCAAATCAGATTATATTGTTAGTCAGGATAAACATTTATTAAAAATAAAACAATTTGAAGATATTAAAATAATAACACCAAAAGAGTTCTTAGAGATCTTTGAAAATCTTAAAGATAAGAGACAGTAAAACCATCTTCTATCCTTGAATTAGTACATTCAAATGCAAATTAAATAACAACTCTTTCAATTCCTTCTTTATTATAATGGTCTCTAAGCCATTCTTTACATCTTTCTTTTGTTTCTTCTTGGAACACTCTTAATTTATTTTCTTCCATAATTGGTTGATTATATCCAGGACACTTTTGAGCTATTTCATCTTGATAAGGTCCATGTCCAAACCAAATACTACCATATGCTTTTCCAGTACAACTTCCTACACCCCTAAAAACTGTCGGACATGCAGAACATTCATTTCCTATATTTGTTCTACGTGGAATTTCATTTTCATCAATTTCTTTGTATAATAATTTACAATAAGTTCTACCATTGTCACG
>JAIOTD010000056.1 GCA_021107205.1 archaeon
CTCTAAGTGTGTTTCATGTCTTTCATGTCCTCTTCTTTCTTTACTTTTTTTTTTGTATTCCTTAGTTTCTTTCTTTACTTCTTCTTTCTCGTAATCTATATGGGGCAATGCTTTTTTCAAAGCTCTAAAATCTTTATATATTTTTTTAAAAGAAATATCTAAATTTTCTATTTCCTTAATCTTATCTAATTTTATCTTCTTTAAATTATAATATCTTTGCAATAACATAATAGTCGACACTGTACTTTGTAATAAATTTTTTCTCAAATAATTAGATTGAATTATTTTTACATATACACTTTCTCTACTCATATTTACTCCTCAAAAAAAGTCTGATCAATAGTCATCATCTTACCTTTAATTCTCTTAAGATCATCACTCCAAGATTCTAATTCCTTATCTTCCTCTTTCCTTAATTCAATTAACTTATCAAATATATCTTCAGCCTCTTTAATATCATCTCTTACCTTATCAACCATTTTCATTGCATGTTCATATTTATCAATTTTAATAAATAAATTTTTATCTTCTTTACTAACCTGTGCAATAGGTTCATGAAATTCTTCCATTGGCTCACTATCTAATTCCAACTCTTCTTTTTCAAAAGTTGGTTTGATTTTAGGTTGAGAAATTATCTTAGGCATATTTGTCAATGTTTTAGGTTTAAAAATTTCTTCAGGATTCTTAATCATTTCTTTAGGCTCTTTTTCATTTAAAACAGGAGAATAACTTGGAAACTCAGGTTCTAAATCTATTGATGGTTGAGATTCTGGTTTAGGAAACTGAGGTAACTGGAATTTTTCATCTAATTTAGGAACCTCTGTTTTTATTTCAGGAATCTTAGGCTTTTTTTTACTTTTTCCGAACATTATATCACCTCTTAAGAATATTTAAAAAGTCATTAGCATCTATTAAAGCTTTTCTTGCTATTTTAGTGTAGTAAACAGATTAGGAAACCAAAAGGTTTAAAATATATAATATTCAAAACTATCTTCATGAAATTCTTGAAAGAAATGATAAAAGAGCTTGTTTTGGAGACTTCTGGAGAAGAAACAGTCAAATTAATAGATCTTTTATGGGAAAAAGAAAATATTAGTGAATTCACTTTAGCAGAAGATCTAAAATTTCATATTAATTATACAAGAAGTTTGTTATACAAATTATATGCTCATAATTTAGTTAGATCAATGAGGAAAAAAGATAAAGAAAAAGGGTGGTATATTTACTATTGGACCATAAATCTTAAACATGCAAGAGATTTAATAATTTTAAGAAAAACAAGAAAATTAGCAAAATTAAGAGAATTTATAGCAAGAGGTAAATCAACAGATTTCTATGTTTGTCCAAATGAATGTGTTCATTATAATTCTGAAAGAGCAATGGAACATGGATTTAAGTGCCCTGAATGTGAAAATGTTTTAGTACATCAAGATAGAAAGCATAAAGTGGTCGAAACAGAAGAAGAGATCGCTAAAATTGAATCTGATTTAATAGAATTAAGTAAACCATTAGAAATACCAAAGAAGAAAGAAGAAAAACCAAAGAAAAAACCTGTTTCTAAGAAGAAAACAGTTAAGAAAAAAACAACAAAGAAAAAAGGTAAAAAAACCAAGAAAACTATTAAAAAGAAACCCAAGGAAAAACATAAGAAGAATTTAAAAAAGAAAAAACCAAAAACTAAGAAAAAGAAACCAATCAAAAAAACCACAAAGAAAAAACCAGTTCTTAAAAAGAAGAAAACTAAAAAATTAGTTAAGAAAAAACCTAAGAGAAAAATAATTAAAAAGAAACCTAAGAAAAAAATTAAACCTCAAAAAAAATCAATAAAGAAATCTTCAAGTAAAAAGAAAAAAGGATTTCTTAGAAGAATAAAGTTCTAAGTATCATAATAATAAGTATAAAGAGCCTTGCTCTTTTTTCTATTTTTTAATAAATAATATCCATAAATTAATCCTACAGCTACACCAGCTAAATGAGCAACATTAGCAATTCCTGGAATTCCTATTCCAAAAGCTCCCAAAACATCTATTAAAATAAAAACTATACCTGCAGTTCTTAATGACATAGGTATAAAAAAGAAAAATAACACTCTAAGATCAGGCATTAACATTATTGTAACACCTAAAATACCCATAACAGCTCCACTTGCCCCTAAAGCTGCAGATGAAGGCATTAATACAGTAAATAACAAACTTGCTAATATTCCTGATAAGAAATAAACAAATGAAAACCTTTTACTTCCAATTTTTTGTTCTATAAGACTTCCAAATATGAATAAAGCATACATATTAAACAAAAGATGAGGAAGACTTCCGTGTAAAAACATTGAAGTTAATAAAATCCAAGGTCTTGCTAAAACATCCTTAGAAACTAAAACAAAAAGATCTGTAAATCCCGGTATAATCCATTGTAAAATAAAAGCTAGAACATTAATAGCTAACAAAATTGTTACAACATTACCAAATAAAAATGAAGATTTCTTATATCTCATTATAATTCCTAAAATATCTTAGTTTTTAAATTTTATGAAGCCGCATAAACTTCATATTTTTCCATTTCTTCTAAAAATTCTTCTAGAAATAACTCTTCCGAAATATCAGATTCTAATTTAACCTCTTTTTTTTTAATCATTCTTTCATATCACTAAAACCTAAAAGCAATAATAATAATCCGATTAATCCAATGATTATGCCTACGCTACCTTTGATTAAAGTCCATACACTTGGCCACCAAATACTTATTAGATATACTCCGCCAACTATTAACAATAAACCAAAAATAACTTTGAATAAACTTTTTGCTAAATCCATAGTATCTAAAGAACATTACTTATTTATATAGTTTTTGCGTTACTTTTTTAAATCTTTGGCATATTTTTCGAATTTTTTGGTAGTTGTCTTCTTACTTTTGAAATAAAAGTATAAAATGAATATTATAATAACTATAAAGAATACAATTAATATCCACCACCAGTTACTTTTTTCTCTTCCAGGCATAGGCCCTAAAGGTTCAATAGGCTCTGAATAGTTTTCAGTAGAATCAAAAACTTCAGTTTCGTTTTCTTCTATTATTACATCTTCAATTTCTTCAACAAAATTCAAATAAATTAAAAATTCAGTATAAGTATCCTGATCACTTTCAATTGTTAATTTTCCAGAATAAAAAC
>JAIOTD010000040.1 GCA_021107205.1 archaeon
CATCATCTACGAAATTAAAAAAAATTTGGGCTTTAGGTTCTTCTAAAGAAATATTTAATTTAAATGGAGAAGATCCTCCTTTAACATATAGGGAAAGTTTAGAAATCTTAGCAGAAAATCAAGATATATCTCTTCCAAATAATTTATTAAATAAACTTTTTTCCGGAATAGATCAAGAAATAAGTGAATATTATCATGGAATGCAGGAAAATTAAATATGGATTTAGTTGATTACTTAAGAAGAAATGTTACAGATCATGAAGAATCAGAAAATCATGGTCAATTATTAGATAAAATTATAAATGAATCACAATCATTTGGAATCCCAGATCCTCATGAATTATTTAGGAAAGTTCCATTAATGGTAAATGGAAGTGAAATTGGAAGACCTGATTTAATATTCTTAATATCAAAAGGATATTTATATTTGGTAGAGGCTAAATGTCTTAGAAAAAAAGTATGGGGATCTTTAAGAGGAACAAAAGGAAATATAAAAATTCAATTATCAATTGGATATGATTTTTTTAAAGATAAATTTGGAATTGAACCTAAAATGATTGGCGTTTATAAAAATAGTGGAAGTATTTATTATCATGAGATTAGAAGAGAAATAACTGACGTATTTTCAGATCATTATGATAGATTATAATTTTTCTTCATTAACAAAGCATCTTTTTCTATACTAGGACTTTCACAAACAACAACACCTTTAATTTTAAATTCTTTAAAAACTTTCATTAAATCTTTATAATTCATATCAGATTCTTCTAAAATTAAATGATTCTTTTCTCCTTTTTCACCATAATTAATTCCACTCATATGAATATGCATGTTATTCAATCCTTCTTTACCTAAAACTTTCTCTATTTTTTTAAGAACATCATCAAATTCTTCTTTAGTATTAAATTTTCCATTACTTCTTGCATGTAAATGAGCAAAATCAACACAAGGCATTACTTGCTCTAATTCTGAACTTAATTTTAATATTTCATCTAAATTTCCAAACTGAGTTTCTTTTCCAGTTGTTTCAGGTCTTAACCAAATTTTATCATCAAATTGTTTAACCTCATTTAATATTTTTTTAACACCTTCTTTAATTTTATCATAAACTTTTTTTGGATCTTGTTTTAAATAATAACCAGCATGAAAAACAACAGAATAACCTCCACATAAAGAAGCTATTTTCGCAGAATTTTTTATATAACCTATACTTGCATGAAATTTTTTCTTTTCATCAGAATTTAAATTAATAAAATAAGGAGCGTGACATGTCAATACAACATCATTTTCTTCTGCAACTTTTTTTACTTCAGGAGCTTTTTCTTTTTTTATGTTAATACTTCTTACAAATTCCAATTCCATAGAATCTAAATTTAATTTTCTAACATCTTTTATTCCTTGAATAGTATCCCCTTTAGTTTTTATAGGAATACCTGCAGTTCCAAATCTTAATTTATTCATTTTATTCTTCTATCCTTACTTACAAAATTGAGAATTTTATTCTCTTTATACTTTCCAGTTCCTAAATAATCATCTTTATGTTTTATAATCACAAAATCTTGAAATTCTTTTTTTGTATTTAAGTCATAACCTCTTAACCATTTTTGAACTTCTTCCTCATTTATTTCTAAAACATTTTTTTTAGCATTTTTCCCAACTAATTGAGACCCCTCTATACTTAATCTTATTTTATTAGAAACATCTGCAAAATACAAACCAATATTATTTATTTTAAAATTATTTAAATCTAATTTACCAATATTTTTATTTGTTATGTAAATTTTATTTTTATTATTTCTTAAGAAAACATAATCTAATTCTAATTTTTTAATTCCATACTGATTTTGAATCTCTTCTAAGATCTTTTTAGTTTCTTTTTTATTTAAGATAATTAAACTTTTTTTCATAGAATAAAAATAATAAAAGAATTATATAAAGTTAATCTTATCCTTGGATTGGGTCACTAGAATATTTGGCACCATCATTTCCAACAACATAACCATCCTCATCTAAATCAGGAAGTGTTATTCTTCTAGTATTTCCGGGAATAATTCCGCCTTCAAAACCATTTAAGTCATTTACAAATTTTTGATATAAATCCCATTTAAATTGATGTCCTTCAATATTTTCTTTAGAGTAAGAATTCCAATAACTAGTACCTCTAAAAGGAATTTCATGAGTCTGTGCATTATCAAGTTTATTCTTAAATTCATCTGTAGGTTTTATTATCCCAAAATATAATCCGCCTAAAACAGCTCCTAAAGAAATAACAGAAGCGATAGTAGGGAATATTAATTTACTAGCTAAAGAACTTCTACTTCTTCCATGATTAGGATTTCTTTCATAAACTTTTTGAAAACTCATTTTTTTACTTTTTCATCTAATTTTTCTTTTTTAGCTTTTTCTATTTCTTTTTGAATGTCAACACCCAAATCACTTAATGCTTTAACATGAGCATTCATTAATTGTTCTGTAATTGATATCATTCTTATTAATTCTTGTCTTTCTTTTGCTAAAGTACTTAAACTTCCTTTATGAAAACCTATTTGTTCATCTTTATTTGTTTTATTTGCCATTTTTATTTAATTCATCTCCTTATCTTTTTTGATATCATTTGGTGATAAAACTTTATTTGTCAAAGAAAATACTATTGACTTACTATTAATTTTTACACTATCCCCAATACTAAAAATTCTATCAAGACTATCTAATTCTTCAGGAGTACCTATAAAGTCAAAACTATTTACAATTTCCTCTGAATTTCCACTTGAATCTTTAACTGTAATTGGTACATATACACTATAAGTATCACCAAAAGGAGAATCCCATCTACCCCCATCTACAATTTTTCCACGAACATTATAATCATCAGAACATCCAAAACTAAGTAAACTTAAAGCTCCAAAGCCTATTCCGTATAATGTATTCATTAATCTACGTTTCATTTTAATTCTCTAAATTTTTATTAAGGATATTTATATAATTTTCCTTTATAAATCTTTCTATATGTTACTACTAATAAATAACTAAGAAAACTTCTGATTTCTAATAAACTTCATACCTTTAATATATTTTTCTTGATGTATGGGAGATTCTGGTAATATTGTCCTGAGTCTATGTCCTCAACCACCATATAGACCACCGAAATCCCCTAAATCAAATCTACTATTATCATTCTTATCTAAATACATTTCATGAGTTCCATCATCATATTCTATTTTAATTCCAGATTCTTTAGGTAAAAAATAAACATTATTAATTTGAGGTCTTTTAGGATTATTTATTTTTACAACTTCACTAGTTTTAGGAAAATTATTACTAAAATTAAGTGCTAAAAGAATATCTAATAATATTACCAGTCCTTTTAATCCAGTTCCAATTTTCATTTTAAATCAAATAAACCAATAAATATTTAAAATACATTTAAGATATTAAATACATGAAAGATATAGTTCTAAAATATGTACTTCAGAATTCAGTAAAATATAATGGAAAACCAAATCCTAATGCAGTTATAGGTAAAATTCTTCAAGAAAATCAAGATTTAAGAAAAGATATTCCTAATTTACAAAAAGAAGTAGCTAAAACAATAAAAGAAATTTCTTCATGGTCTTTAGAAAAACAAGAAAATGAACTAAAAAACTTCAAATTTAAAAAAATAATAAAAAAAGAAAAAAAATTCTCATTAAATAATCCAAAAAACATAGTTATGAGGTTTGCTCCTAATCCAAATGGACCACCTTCAATAGGACATTGTAGGCAAGCAGTCTGGAATTGGTTCTTTGTAAAAAAACACAAAGGAAAATTTATCTTAAGATTTGATGATACAGATCCAAAAATAAAACCACCTTTAAAACAAGCATACAAACTTTATAAAAAAGATTTAGCTTGGTTAGGAATTAAACCACACAAAACAGTTATTCAATCTTCTAGATTCAATACTTATTATAAATATGCAGAAGAATTAGTAAAAAAAAATCACGCATATGTTTGTACTTGTAAACCAGAACAATTTAGAAAACTAATTCATCAAAAACAAGCTTGTCCTTGTAGAAATTTAAAAGATCAAGAAAAGAGATACAAAAAATTATTTACTAAATACAAAGAAGGAGAAGCAGTTCTAAGAATTAAAACAGATTTAGAACATCCTAATCCTGCAGTAAGAGATTGGCCAGCATTAAGAATTGTAGATAAACCTAAACATCCATTAAAGAAAGCAAAAGTTTGGCCTTTACTTAATTTTGCTTCGGCAATTGATGATCATTTATTAAAAGTTACTCACATCTTAAGAGGTATTGACTTACAAGCTTCAAGAGATAGACAGCAATATATCTATAAATATTTTAAATGGACATATCCTGAAACAATATACACGGGAAAACTGATTTTCTTTGGAATGAAGTCAACTTCAGAAATTAAAAAATTAATAGATCAAAAAAAAATAACAGGTTGGGATGATATAAGATTAGGAACTATTATGTCTTTAAGAAAAAGAGGATTTAAACCAGAAGCTATCACTAAATTTTTACTTGAATTAGGAATTAATAGAAATGAAGTTAAAGTTTCAGTAGAAAAATTAAATTCTTACAATAAAGATTTAATAGATAAAGGTACAAATAGATATTTTGCAGTTTTTAATTCTAAAAAAATTAAAATTGAAAAATCTCCAAACATAAAAGTAAAAGCTCCTTTACACCCTGATTTTCCTAAAAAAGATTCTAGATTAATAAATACTAAAGATGAATTTTATATTCAAGACGATTTAGTTAGAGGTAAAATGTATAGATTCATGCATTTATTTAATTTTAAAGATAAAAAGTTTGTTTCTAAAAATTATGATGCTAACTTAAATGCTACTTTGATACATTGGTTACCTATTGATAAAAATTTAGTTAATGTTGAAGTTGTTTTACCAGATAACTCTAAAATAAAAGGTTTAGCAGAAAATAACATTAAAAAATTAAAATTAAATGAAACAATTCAGTTTGAAAGAAATTTCTTTTGTACTTTAATAAAAAAAGATAAAAATAAATATTTATTTTATTATTTACATAAATAAGATTAATTTTTAACTAGTTTATCTAAGAGATTCTTCTACACATTTAGCATCTCTTATATATTCATTTCTCAATTCACTTCTAATCTTACTTCTTAAGTTATTGTAAATTTTAGTTGTCCTCTCTAAAACTTTTTTTGTATGTTTTCCATCAATTTTAGTTGTATCTGGTTGTGAATAAGTATGTCCATAAGCTCTTTTTTTATTTTCATCAATTATTAAAACACGTTCTAATTTATCAAATTCAAAAAGAGGTCTTGTTTCACTTTTCCAATCTATATCTGTTTCTTCCAACCTATCTTCTAAAATATAACTTAAACCATTACCCAATTCAATTGTCATAACATTTTTATTTCTTAAAATTGCTTGTGAAGGATCAATTCTCCCTTCTTCATAAATAATTTCTTGACCATTAATATTTCCCCTATAAACTTCCTCCCCCACATTATCATAACAACTTTTAATCCCTGCTATGGCTGCTCCAAAAAAAGCTACGCCAATCAGATTCTTGACAATTTTTTTAAAATTGACATCTTTATCTTTCATTAAAACCCCTTACTTACTGTTGTATAAAAGTCAAAATCTCCATTTCTAGAATTGTAAATTCCTTCAAAATTAACATTAGTACCATAAACATCCATACTTTTGTTAACTTCTACAACAGGACTAACATTACTTGTTAAAGTTGTATTAGCACCTAAACCTAAATCTACAAATGGAAGTCTTTTTCCTAAAACTACTTCATATTCAGAATTTTCAGAATCTCCTTCACCATGTAATTTCACAGTATATTGTCCTTTAGTTGTAAAATGTGAAAAATGTGGTGTAAAGAACATTCCCATATTAAAAATACTTGAACCAAGATCTGCATTACCTTGTGAAAAGAAACCTTGATTTACTGAATCTATTCCTGTTTTTGAAGTAACACTCCATTTTTTTGTAGCAGTATTCCAACTTCCATAAGATAAATTACCAAAATCTTCTAAGCCAAATACTCCAACTAATCCTGTTTTCTTGTTATCGGCACCTTCACCATAACTTACATAGAATCTATCATTATGTAAAGCACCCCAACTCCAAAAATCAATATCTTCTTTTTGTTGAATACCTGCAACTTGCCCACTTAATATAGAATTATATAATCCACCTAAAGCAAGATTCATTGGATAATTTCCTTGTTCAATTATAGTTTCAATATCTAAAAATGCTGAAGTAAAAAGTGCTGAAGTACTATCTCCAAAAGATGTTTTACCCCATAAACCTACATCTAAAAGATCTTCATTATCTACTCTACCTTTTTGGTATGCAAAAAATCCAATATCCACATTTTTAGGTTTAACAATATGATTTAAATTCAAATCAAGACCCAATTTGTCTGTATCAGAACCCATATTATCATCATAGATTACTCTTCCTAAATCTCCAGTAAGACTATATCTTCTAAAATCATCAGAACCTTCTGCTTTAATCTCTAAAGCTTTTACAGGACCTGCTAAAGCTCCTAAAAGCATAACTGTTTCTATTGGATGATCTGCTAATGGAGATACCCAATTATCATAAAATCCTTTTACCTCTTTACATATTTTTCCTAATTTTGAATGTACCATTTTAATTTCCCCCTTAATTACTCTTTAGTAATTACTAAACAAAGAAAAATAACTAGATATAAACTTTTTTATTAAACTATATATATTAGTATAAATGTATATATAAAATAGAAATATTTAAATAATAACAAATTATGTCATATATATGAAAAGAAAACTAGTACAACAAGGAACATCAACATTAATGACATCTTTACCTAGCAAATGGATTAAATATAACAATCTAAAAAAAGGAGATGAAATAAGTTTAGAAATCAAAGATAATTCTTTAGCCATAAATTCAGATATTAAACAAATAAAAAAAGAAACTACAATAAATATCAATTCAAGCATTGAATCCTCTATTAGAACAATAATAACAAATTATTATAGATTTGGCTATGATAAACTAAAAATTAATTTTAATAGCGAAAACCAATTCAAAATAATAAAAAACACCGTAAAGAATAACTTAATTGGATTTGAAATAATAAAAAAATCTCAAAATTCTTGTGAAATAGAAAACATAACAGAACCTTCAAAAAACCAATTCGATAACATTTTTTTAAAAGTATTATTTAACATAGAAGAATTATTCAAAATAATTGGGGATTTACTAAATAATAAAAAACCCTATGAAGATGTAGAAGAAATAGAGAAAAACATATACCAATTTGACAATTTCTGTAGAAGAGTAATTTCCAAAGAAAATCCTACAAGAATAATGTTCCATAATGAATTAATTCATGCTCAAAGAGATTTATATTTCTTAATAAAATATTTACAAAATAATAAGATTAAATCAGAAAAAGAATTTATTAATTTACTAAATAATTGTAAAGAAATTTATTTATTACTAAAAGAAGCTTACTTAAAAAAAGAAATTAAAAACATAGAGAAAATTCATGAATTAGAAAAACAATTTATTTACAAAAAAGGCTACGATTCATTAAAAAAATCAAAAAACAATATTATCATTTATCATTTATTATCTTCAATAAGAAATTTCTATTTGGCTTCTAGCCCTTTGGTTGGAATTTTATCTTAAAGGAAAAGCCAAACCCATATTCTTAGGAGAATGATAAAATTTAGGTAATTTATCAAAATTAAAATCTCCATTTTCATTCATCAAAAGATAAGTTAATATTGCATTATTTATTAAACCTTTTTGAGGCATATATTCACCATAACCTTCTTTAATTGTATGCCTGTCTTCATCTAAACTAGGTAAATAATTTAAACTACCGGCCTTTTGCATAGCAGTAATTATATCTTCTTGTTTAGAATAATAATTAGCAAAAACATCCATAACATTATCACATCTTGGTAAACATAATTTCAAATAATGCGTTCCCCAAACAATAGAACTATGTTCATCTAATGGAGTAGTATTAAAAGGACGATTCATTAAAATAAAATTTTTAGGAACATAAGTAGGGGGTAATCTATTTTGACCTGCTTGAATATATTTTTTAGTAGTTTTTTCTTCATCAGTTAGCATGCTAGCAGTTAAAAAAGCTCTTCCAAGTTTTTCATCTATCATAACTATATTATTAGAAAAATGAACAAAGTTTTTTATTTTTTTTTGAATACCATCTTCTTTAGATTCTGTCAAGGTATTCCTTAATTTATATATATCAGGTGCTAAAAAATCTAAAGCATAATTATTTGAAAAAATATCAACATCTTTTAAAGTAAAATGTCTATAATCATTCTCCCTCATAATTTCTATTAATGTAGGTCTATGAGGTTCTTGACTAGCAACATGTTGACTTAAAGCAATAAATCCAAATAAAACACTTAATGAAGCAGCAGTTATTAAAGAAGGTTTTAAAGCCTTAATAAAATTCTCTTTAAATCTATTTCTAAAATTACCACTAACTTTAGAAAAATCACTTTGTAAACATTCTATACCATACTGGCTAAATTTATCATCTAAACTTAAACATTTATGAATAACTTTTCTATATTTTTTAGGAATTTTTTTTAAATTTTTCTTCAGTTTTCTTTCATGCTCTTTTTTATCTATTAATTTAGAACTATTTCCACTTACTTTTAATCCAACTCTAATAGAAGTTCCATCTTCAAGATCTAATTCTCTTCCTTTATCATCAAATTCAATTTTGTAATCAAAAGGATCTTCACCAGTTAAGGCATAAAACATAGTTGCTCCTAAAGCATAGGCTTCTGTTCTTCTATTTGCACTAGACTGTTCCCCTGAAACTAAAGATTCTAATAAATCAGGATGTGTATAAGGAGTTCCTCCTCTTGTAGGCAAACATAGATCTTCAATATTATTTATTTTCTTACTATTTTGTAAATCTGTTATTTTAGCTAAACCACTAGAATTAACTAATATATTCCCTGGTTTAATATCTCTATGTAAAATACTCTCGGTCCAATTAAGATAATCTAATCCTTCTATAGCTTGTTTAAATATTCCTTCAAATTTTTCTTCATCAGTTATACTACCTCCGGCCTTAACTAAACTTTCTAAATCTTGAGCTTGAAAATATTCCTCAACATTAATAGTTTGACCCTCAATATCAAAACTATCTAAAATTTGAACAACATTAGGATGATTTATTTGATTAGAAGTTTTAACTTCACTTTTGTTAGGATCTCCTTTACTTAAATTAATTTTAGTACAAACAGAAGTCCCTAATTCAGATTTAGGTATTTTAACAACTCTTGATTTGTCAATACCCCCACTCCTATATCTTGTTAAATAAGTTGTTCTAGTATTGCCTTCGCCTAATTGTTGTAAAATACCATAGCCTTCGCCTTTTAAGAAATTTCTAACTTTTTTTTCAAAATTAGGTTCCTCATTTAAACATGTTAATAAATTACTTGCTAACACTGTCATCTTGAACCTCCTTAAGAACATCTATAGTTAGTCTAACAATTGTTTTAGGTCTTAAATCATCTTGAAGAATTTTAGGTATAACTATTACGTTTTGCTTTCCATGTTTTGCTATTTTCTTGTGAATTACAAACTGTTTTTCCTTCATTTCTCAGCTCCATTTTTTATACATTTTTTATACATAATCAGTTTATAAATCTTTCTATTTGTTACCACTATTAAATAATATCAAATACTAAGAATCCGTTCAAAATAATTTTTAGCAGGTCTTACATAAAATTCTGGTAAAATTAACACTTCCCCAATTTGTTTAAATATATTTTTCTCCATTATTTTTCTATGTTCTTCTAATAAACTTAAACCTCTTTCAGATTGATCTATAAACCATCTTTTCACAGAAGGAGAATCCACACTTAAATTTTCTAAATTCATCCCATACCTAGAAAAATCTTCTTGACTAATGTTTATGTAACCATGTTCAATATCTTCCTTAAAATCTCTTAAATCATAAAAAATCCTGGAAGCTTCACCTAATGGATTTAATAATTCAAATTTATCAGAATTTTCACCAAATACTTTTAATGCTCCTTTAATAGTTCCCCTAATATCTAATAAATAAAAATGATTTCTAAGTTCTTCTTCTGGAAAAATAATCATTTTATCTACTCTTTTAGCATCGAATAACATTGATTTCAAAATATCTAAAGTTTCTTCAGAAATATCTAATTTTAATTTATGTGCTAAACTAAAACAATGTAACATAAGGTAATCTGCATCATCTTTGGGGTTTTCAGGATTTAAAACAAAATTAATTCTTTGTTCCACATATTCTTTCCTAGAAGATGAAAATTCAATATCACCATCAACAATATCATCTATTCTTCTCATAGCAGCATACTGACTTTCCAAAAGAATACCTCCTTTATGAAACAGAGGAAGAAGTTTAAGACGTCTTAAATTCCTAATATATTTCCCATATTTATCTTCATCTCTTGAAACCAAATCAGAAAATATTTGTTTTTTTATTGCCTCAATTTTATAAGATAAATCATTCATAAGATATACACAATTACAAAAATATTAAAAACCTATTTCTATTATATAATGCTATGCCGGTAAACGCAACATATGAATTTGACTTAGCAAAGAAGAAGTTTGAACAAGCTAGTGATACAAAGGAAAAACTACAAGGATTACAAGAAATGCTAGCAGCTTTACCGAAGCATAAAGGCACAGAGAAAATACAAAAAGAACTAAAAACCAAAATATCAAAATATAGAGAATTATTAAAAAAAGAAAAATCAATAAAAAAAGGTTCTCATCAGTTATCGATTAAAAAAGAAGGAGCAGCAACTGTTTGTATTTTAGGGATTTCTAATTCAGGTAAATCTTCATTATTAAGCAAATTAACAAACGCTAAACCAAAAATTTCAGAGTATGAATTTACTACAACAAAACCAGAAATGGGAATTATTGATTACAAAGGCATTAAAATACAATTAATAGAAATGCCTCCAATAGTAAAAAACTATGAACAAATGGATAAAGGACCTTTATTTCTAAGTTTTATCAGGAATGGAGATTTACTATTATTTTTATTAAATTTAAATAAAAATCAAAAAGAACAATTAAAATTACTTTATTAAGAATTAAAAGATAATGACATCCACAAAAAAATAATAATTTTAGGTATAAATAACAAAAAAAAAAAATTTAATTAAAATAAAAAAAAATTTCCAAA
>JAIOTD010000061.1 GCA_021107205.1 archaeon
TGCTTTAATTGGGGATGCTGCAACACAAGTTAAAGCTACAACTTATGGTGGAATAATTTATGGGATGTTATCTGGTAAATATATTTCTGAAGATTTTCATAGTTATAGTAAGAAATTTAATTCTAAATTAGGAAAGGATTTATGGATTAGTTTAAAGATGAGGAAGATGATGAATAATTTAACTGAAGAAAAAGCAAATGAATTGGTTAAAATATTTGAGAAACAAAGCAATAAAAAAATATTAAGTGAGTATGATAGAGATTTTCCAAGTAAATTTATTGTTCAATTGTTAATGAAAGAAACTAAGTTGTGGAAATTAGGATTTGGTTTGTTAAAATGATATATGATTTGGAATTAGATAAAGTTGTAAAGAAAATTGGTAAATCTAAATTAGTTTGTATTCAATTACCTGATGGTTTAAAATCTGAAGCTGATAATATAGTTGATTATTTGGAAGAGAAAACTAACGCTAAAGTTAT
Source organism: archaeon (assembly GCA_021107205.1). Taxonomy (GTDB): domain Archaea; phylum Nanobdellota; class Nanobdellia; order SCGC-AAA011-G17; family GW2011-AR20; genus JAIOTD01. Next base: position 480 of record JAIOTD010000061.1, read on the forward strand.
TATTTGGGCTGGAAATTGTTATGGTGCTTGTGATATTCCTTCAGGTTTAAGATTAATAGGAGTAGAAAAACTATTTTGTTTTGGTCATAATAGATTTAACAAGGTTGAAGGTTGGTAAAATGGAAGTTATGTTTTTAGATACACCGTATAAGAAAGAATTTAAGTTAAATAAGAAAACATTAGATTATCTTAAAAAATATAAGAAAGTTGGTGTTTATTCTTCTGTACAATTTATTAGTAAATTAAATAATGTTTTAAAACAATTAAAAGAAAATAAGGTTGAATATTGTACTTCTAAACCAAAAAGAGCTAATAAAGAATTTCAAATTTTAGGTTGTGATGTCTTTCATGGTTCTTTAAATTTAAAAAAAGATGTTGATTGTTTTTTATATATTGGGGATGGTGAGTTTCATCCTTTGGCTTTAGTTTTATTACAAAAAGATTCTAAAAAATTTAAAGAAGTTTTAACTTATAATCCCATAGGAAATAAATTTGAAGTTTTAACTCAGAAAAATGTTATTAGAATATTAAAAAAGTATAAAGGAAGTTTGTTGAAATTTTTAAATTCTAATAATATTGGTGTTTTAGTTACTGTGAAACCGGGTCAGCAACAATTTAAACAAAGTTTGAAATTAGAAAAAATGTATGATAAGAAATTTTATTATTTTGTAGATAATGATATGAATTTCAATAACTTAGAAAATTTTAATTTCATAGATTGCTGGGTAAATACTACTTGTCCTAGAATAGGATTTGATGATGCAGTTAATTTTAGATCAATGGTAAATTTAAATGATGCTTTAAATGCGAAAGAAATATTAAGTAAAGAAAGTATATTAAATAAAAAATAAATTGGAGGTGTTAAAATGTCAAAAGTTGTGCATTTCGATATTGAGGCGGAAGATCCTCAAAAATTAGCAGATTTCTATGGAAAAGTTTTTGATTGGAAATTCAATAAATTTGAAGGCCCTCAAGATTATTGGTTAATTAAAACAGGGGATAAAGAAGAACAGGGAATTGATGGTGGTTTATCAAGAAAGGGTCAAGGCAATCCTGTAAATACTATTGGTGTTTCTGATATAGATGAATTTATTCAAAAAATTATTGATAATGGAGGAAATATTCTTGTTCAGAAAATGCCTATTCCTGGAGTTGGGTGGTTAGCTTACTTTAAAGATCCTGAAGGAAATTCTTTTGGAATTATGCAAGATGATGAATCTGCGAAATAATCTATAATGAAGGGGTAGCAGAAAGATTTTTAAATGAGTTTTCTGCAATTCAGTAACATGGAAATAATGCATGGAAATGTTATTTTAGCAGATAAGGTCAAACTCTGTGATAATATCTTTTCAAGAAGTAAAGGGTTAATGTTTTCTAAAAAAATAAAAGAGGGTCAAGCATTATTATTTGAATCTGAAGAGGAAAGCATATTCAGTACTACAATGCATATGTTATTTGTTTTTTTTAATATTGATATTGTTTGGTTAAACAGCAATAAGAAAGTTGTGGATGTAAAAAGCAAAGTTAAGAGTTTTACACCATTTATTGCTCCTGTAAACCCTGCAAAGTATGTTTTGGAACTACCCAAAGGTATGAGCAAAAATATAAAAATAGGAGATGTGTTAGATTTCTAGTATGAAAGTATATGCTATTGGCGGATATGACGAAGTTGGAAAAAATATGACTGCTGTTGAGGTTGATAACGAAGTTGTTATATTTGATATGGGTTTATATCTTCCTAAATTATTAAGTTATGAAGAAGGTGATCCTAGAGACTTAGATGCTAAAGCGCTAAAGAGAATTGGAGTAATTCCTGATGATAAAATCTTAGAAGGGAAGAATGTTAAGGCTATTGTTATTGGACATGCCCATTTAGATCATATTGGAGCTGCTCCACATTTAGCTAAAAAATATAATTGTCCTGTTCTTGGAACCCCTTATACATTAGCATTCTTAGAATCTTTATTAGCTGAGAGAAAAATAAAATTACCTAATATGGTTAGGATGAATCCTAATTCTACTTTCCAAATATCTGATAATTTAAAATTAGAGTTAGTTCATATAACACATTCAATAATGCAACCAGCTATTTGTGTATTGCATACTAAAGAAGGAAAATTAGTTTATACATTAGATTTCAAGTTGGATAACCA
>JAIOTD010000006.1 GCA_021107205.1 archaeon
ATGCATATCTTCAAATAGAGTCTCCGCTTCATTTTGCTTTCTAATCTCTCCTACTACTATTCTATCAGGTCTCATTCTAAGAGAATTCAAAATTAAATCCAACATAGTAACTTCCCCTTTTCCTTCCACATTTGGTAATCTTGTAATCATAGGTATCCAGTGTAAATATTTTGGTAATTTAATTTCTCTAGTATCTTCCACGCTAATAATTCTATGATTTGGTGGGAAAAAAGAACAAATTCCACTTAAGAACGAAGATTTACCTGAAGCAGTACCACCACTTATTAACATTGAAAGTTCATATTCTATACCTGTCCATATTAATGACATTGCTTGCAGATTAATTACTTTATCTAATATGAAATCAGTTACTGTTAAAGGTCTATAAGAAAACTTTCTTATTGTTATAGTATTACCTTTTGTTGAAATAGGAGTTAATGTTGCGTTAACTCTGTCCCCAGTTTCAAGTTGTGCATCTAACAATGGTTTAAGCAAACTAATACTTCTTCCTACTTTTCTTCCAATTAATGCAGCATAATGCCTAATTAAACCTTCATCTTTAAGATAAATATCTGTTTTAAGCCAACCATGTTTGTGATGATAAACCCATATAGGTTCATCAGCATTATTAATTGCAATCTCTTCTAAATGTATATCACTTAATACAATCTCAATTTTTCCTAAACCAAAACTTTTATGCATCAAATAAGTTACAAAGAAACTTTTTGTTTCTAGATCAATATCTGGGAAATATTTTCCAACTAAATATACAATTGTATCTTTAAATTTAGATCTAATATACACTACTTTTTTAGGATCTGTAATATCAGCTAAACCTAAACTTACTTTATCAACTAACTCATCTCTTATTCTATCTAAGATAACTTCTGTAGTGGAACTTACTTTAGAAATCTTAACTTTGTAGAGTAAAACAAATTCGTTTTTTTCAGTTTCTATACTGATATCCACAGGAATATCGTCGGAAAAATATTTATATGAGTATTTTACTACCATGATTACACCTCTTTTTAACTATTTTTAACATTATGATCAAATATCCTCTTCTTTTTTATCAAATCTTGCAAATTTTCTAACACTTGTTCTTTATTTTCCTCATTTAAATTCTTTACTCTTTTTATTAACCTTGCTATAGTAGTTTCTAAATACTTTTTTTGCGCTACAATTCTTTTATCTCTGATACTTAACTTTCTTACATTATCATGCATAATACTTAACTTTCTTAACAATAATTCTTTCTCTCTTTCATATGTTCTTTTAGTTGTATGGTTTTTAAATTCTAACATGGGAGTTGTAAATTTGTAATCTACAGTTATAACACCTTCCTCCTCTAAGAAAGTAGCCCATTCATTGATAATATTCTCAGGTAATTTTAATTCTTTAGAAGCTTCTTCAACACTAATTCTTCCTTTGTTTTTAATAATTTCTACTAAAGAATCAACTGCCGTCGTTATACTAGCTTGCATAAGATTATTTCGGTATGGTGTCTATATAAATCTTTTTGTTTACACTACGGAAAAGTTTTTATATTGCCTTACTAATTTAAAATTATGAATAAAAGAGGTTTGGTATTTACTTTTATCACCGTTACACTACTTATTATTATTTTGTTAGCTTTTTTAATTAATTTAAATTCTACATCAGAAAGAACTATAAGAAAATCAGAAGTTGAAACTGAAACTATAAACTATTTTGTTAAATCTTTAGAAGATTATTACTTGCCTCAAGCTTTAGAAAATACAATAAGACAATATGGCATTGAGGCTGATGCAACAGACTTAGAGATAGAATTAGTAAAAATTGAAGATTTTGCTTCAAATAATTTGAATTTAAATTTAGTTATAAATTTCCCTTCTTCAATAAGTGTTACAGATCCAGATCCAGATAATATCTCAGATGGATCATTTACATTACCTTTTCCAAGTTATACTATAAATCAAGGAGATAGTCCATCATGGGGAAGTCCTTCTAGTGAGGATTTAGTCATTAATGTTTATGATGTACCTTATGGAGAACCTGGAGAATCTCCCGAATCAAGTTTAATTGTTTATTATAATTTTAATAACAATATAAATGATCAATCAGGTAACGGCAATGATGGAAGTTGCTCTAATTGTCCAACACCTACAGAAGATATGCATGGAAATCTAAATAGTGCTTATTATTTTGATGGTATTAATGATAATATTATTTTAAATGAGCCTCCAGATTCTTCTACAAATATTTATAATGGAACTATTTCAGTTTGGATTAAAACAGATGGTGGTAATTCTGGTTTTAGAGGTATTGTTGTGAAACAAATGGCTTATAGTGCGTTTTTATCTGTGGGTAAATTTGGAGCATATAGTTGGGAAATTCCAAGTAGTTGGGAAGCCAGTAATAACGTAGATCTACAAGATGATTTATGGCACCACCTTGTTGTTACATTCCAAGACGAAGTTTCATCAGGAACCTATTTTTATATTGATGGAGAATCTGCAGGAACAGGTACAATAAATATCCTTAATCAAGATGAAGGAATTGTTATTGGTGCTGGAGATAATCCTGCAAGTGTCCAATATTTCCGTGGAGCTATAGATGAAGTAAGAATATATAATTATGTTTTAACTTCTGGAGAAATTCAAGATTTATTTGAAGAAGGAGAAACCGATTCGGCTACAGAAGAATTAGTAGCCCACTATGATTTTGAAGATGATTTAATTGATCAAATATCTACCCCTTATAATGGGGCTTATGCGGGTTCTATTAATTATGATCTTGGTCTAGATGAAGGAAAATCTGTAAGTCTTGATAATAATGATTATGTTTATGTAAATGATCCTGGAGAAGACTCCAAATTAGATTTTACAGATGCATTTTCAGTAGGATTTTGGTTTAAAGCAGATAATGCAGTAAGTGGTTTTGTTGTAAAATCCATAGTAAGTAAATACGATTGGTATAATTCTTTTAGTAATGAACAAAGTTTTAGAATTTATCTAATGGGAAATCAATTAAGAGCAGGTTTAAGATTAGATGATGGATTTTACACAATTAAATCTGCAAACACAGATATTAATGAAAATCAATGGTATTGTGTTGTGGTAAATTGGGATTCGGTGGATGATGGATATATTTATCTAAATGGAGATATAGATAGCACACCTTTTGGAACTAGTAGTGGATCTCCATTAAGAAATTCTAATACAGATTTAATGTTTGGTAATACAGTAGCAGAAGGAGTTCCTAGCTCATCATATTATTTTGATGGTGATATAGATGAAGTAAAACTTTGGAATTATAAATTAGAACAATCTGAAATAACTGACTTTTGTTCAGCAACACCACCTACTTTTGTTACTTGTGGAGATTTCACTTGTGAAGAAGACGAAACTCCAGATAATTGTCCATTAGATTGCGCTTTAGTTTCTGAATGGAAATTTGATGATAGTGAAGGAGGTACATCAAAAACAGCAATAGATTCAATAGGTTCTAATAATGGACAATTAGGAGATGGTGTTTGTGAACCTGGAGTAGGTTCTTGTCCTGTTTGGACAAATGGACTTGGAGAATTTATATCAGGATATGCATTATATTTTGATGGTGGAGATAAAGTTATGGTTTCTTCAGATCCTTCAATCAATCCAAGTGAATTTACAATAAGTTATTGGGTTAAATCTAATAATGGTACAGGAAGTTATCCTAGAATAACTTCTTTCCAAGGCAATGATTTTGAAACTGCTATTCATTTAGGAACTTTAAATTATTATCCTACATGGACAGATACAGAATATAATCTAAATGATGCTGTGTGGAATCATATTACTTGGACTTATAAATCAGGAACTTTAAAATGGTATACTAATGGAGAATATAGAAATCAAGGAGATCCTTCTATAACTTTAACAGGATTGTTTACTATAGGAAATAGATACTCCGGTACTGGTGAAGGTATAATTGGATATATAGATGAAGTTAGAATATATAAAAGAGCATTACAAGACTCAGATGTTCAAGAATTGTACGATTATTATTAAGATTTTAAACCAACATCTAAAATTAATGTACGATCAAAAGAATTAGTATTAACATCTCTAACTAACATTTTTTTAGAAATTACAAATCTATAATCTGCATCTTCTTCAAATTCATCATAAACATAATAATCTAAATCATCACAAGTAACCCTTAAATCATATTGAGCAGGAACTATATTTCTAAATAAATGTCCAGCAAGACCACCACCAACCTCTTCAGGATCATAAGGAGGTAATGTTCTACTACATATATATTCAGAAATCAAAATTTCTCCTTTACCAATAAAATTACCTTGATATGTTCCAACATTAGATAATTCAGTTATTTTAACATTAGAAAAAACATCTACAATATCTTGAGCAGAATAATATTGTTGTTGTAATTGAAGAGGATTTACATAATAAGAATATATCATAATCAATACTAAAATAAATAAGAACAAAGCCAAAAATGCATCCATACTAAATATAAATCCTTTTTTCCTCATGTAATCTCCTCAAAATCATCAAACGCTATTGCAACAATTCTAATTATTTGATTATTTTCACCACCAGCACCATCGCCAAGGTAAGCATATCTATTCATTATTACCCTACCACTAAAAGTCACACTGATTAAGTCATCATTACTTTGAATGCTTTGATGACCATATACAATAGGTTCACTATTTCCTGCCATTTCTCCAGTTTCAATATTCAAATACTGTCCAAATCCATTTTCAAAATAAAAAATATAATCATTCTCAATTCCAAACATATATCTAGAATCTTCATAATTACTACCAATATAATTTTTAACTTCAGTAAAAGCAGCCATATCTATTTTTCCTTCATTAATAAAACCTAGTCTTCCTTTACCTACATTCCAATTAAAAGGATCATAAATCGCACCTTCACCACCTAATTTTTCACTCATTAAAGAATCAGATAATGTATTTGCATCACCAATTAATCCAGTCACACCTTCATTACCCTCACTTAAATCAAATAAAGTTTGAACAAAAAAAATTCCTATAGCTGTTAGTACTAAAACCCCTAGGGTAAAATCAGCATACCAAAATTGACCTCTTTTTTTAAACATCTTATGAAAATAATTTTATCGCATTAGACCTAACAACTAAATTTTTTCTTCCTAGCCCCTTATATCTAACAATTGCTCTTGGAACAAATAATTTACCAATAACATGTATTCTACTTTTTACTTTATATGAAATAATTCTTTCTTCACCTTTAATCAATCCAGGTATATCCCAAATTAACATAACTCCCCTATTACTAGTTTTCTTTATCTTAGTAGGTCTTATGGTTCCAAATTCTTTAGGCATTTCAACCACATTAGGCAATTGATCTATTACTCTAACTTGATTAACCTTTTTTGATTTATTTTTTAATATAAGAAGAACTTTTATCTCAGAAATTCCTTCACCTGTTTTAATAGTTAATACTTTTTTTCTGATACTAATACCCTTTCTACTTAAGCTTGTAATAATCCAAACTAATAAAATTACAATAATTAAAATTAACAAAGATGTTCTGTAATTAGTTACAATAGAAATTGAATATATTTCATTAGGATTTAAATTAAAATTCCAGTAATAATAATATTGATCTCCAACCTTTTCTAATTTAGTAGGTTCAGGATTAAATTTAGTAAATGTTTTTTCAAAGGAATTAAGTCTTGTACTATATTCTTCTTCACTAATTGAATTACCTTTATTTTCTCTATCAACTAAAAGTCTTTTTAATAAAAAACCACTACTTTCAATTTTATTTTCTTGAACATCAGAATAAACACCCACACTAATATCGTCAAGCCTGTCAACTAAAACTTTATCACCAGAAGTAAAATATAATTTTATATTATAAATTCCTTCTAAAACATCATCTTCAATATCAATTGAAAATTCTACATCTTTTTCTTCCAAACCATTTAAATCAATAATTTTTTCTTCTGTAAAAATATCACTTTCTAATTTTAAGGTTATACCTTCTAAATTAATGTCATATTTATTTTTAATATTTAATTTCAAAATATTTGTTTTCTTTGGATCTAAACCTTCAGATAAAACATTACTTAATTCTTCAACATCCAATATTTCATCATAACCAATATACTCAACTAATAATGATTTATCAGTATAAACATCAGGATCACTAACAGAATAAACTCTTAAATTAACACTATATCTATCAGGACTTAAATTATCATAAGGAATTAATTCTAATCTTAATCTTTCCATAGAACCAGAACTCAAATCAAAAAACTTTTTTTCCCAATTCCAATTTTGATCATATATAACGTAAGTTAATTTATCTGCAGAATTTTGCATATTCATAATATCTAAATCAAATAAAGCAGTTTCCCCTTCTAATATAACATCATTAACAGGAATAATATCAACTTTTATATCTGCAGCATAGCTTAAACCAGAATAAAACAACACCAATATTAGTATAATTAAAATCTTTTTCATAACATCACCTATTTGAATAAAAACTCAAAAATATTTAAACCTTTTTATTCAGCTGTAAAATCTTCAATAGACTCTTTTAACTTTTTCTTTTTACTTTTTAAATATTCATTAGCCAATATCCAAAATACCAATCCAAGACTTTTCTTACCTTTATTATTACAAGGTACTACTAAGTCAATATTATTACATTCATTATTAGTATCACATAATGAAATAATAGGTATCCCTGTTTTAATAGCGTCATTAATTGCATTCTTATCAGGCCAAGGATCAACAACCAACATTAATTTGAATTCAGTAAAGTTCTTTAAATTAGGATTAGTTAATATTCCTGGAGGATATCTTCCTGCGAATGATTTTATTCCTGTAGCTTTGGTGAATTCTTTAACTGTTTTCCATCCATTCTCCCTTCTACATACTACTATTATATCTTCAGATTCATATTGGTTAATCATATTACTAGCTAAACCTAATCTTCCATTTATCTCTTGAACATTTAAAACAAGTAAACCATCAGGCCTTATTTTGTAGATAAATTTTTCCATATATTTAGTTTTGAATTTAGTTCCTATATGGATACCTGCTTTTAGATAATTATCCAAAGGTACTAATAAATTTTCTTCTACCATAGAATTTTTATGAAGAGAACTCTTTATAAAGCTTATTGTTAAAAAAATAGAAAAAAGAAAAAAAGGCTTAATGCCTTAACATTTGCCTAATTTCGCCTATTATTTCTTTGGACTCGGATTTTAATCCACTACCCAATCCAATACCTAATGCGATTGCTATACCTATTGCAAATGCACCAATCAACAATAAGAATGTGTTCTCTAATATTGAAGCGTCAATACCTATTTGTTGAAGTGCCATTACAATCACAATAAAGATAAGTACTATTTTTAATATTCTACTTAAGAACCTTACACCTTTAACTTCAGTATGTTCTTCAATCTTTATTGCAACCAAATGTGCTATTGTAACACCAAATATAATTATAATTGCTGCTACGATTACATTAGGTAACCATAATACAAATGTACTAAGCAATCCTGATAAAGCGCCTAAACTTAATAAATCAACTGCAGCCTGAATAAATATCAAAAATATATACCACTTGATAATTTCTCCAAATACTGAGCTTAATTTTAAGTGTCCTACTGTCTTAGTCATCTTTGCTTTTTTCATCCATCTTTCTATACCAATTTTTTCTAGTAGAACTTTAACTAAATGCCCTACACCTAAAGCAATAAAGTAACCAATTATTAAAACTATAATTGCTGCTACAATTCCTGGTAATATCTTTACAAATGAATTCCATAGCTCTATAATTGGATTAAGAATTAAATTACCCGTTGCAGTAACTGCGTTTAAAGCCATATTTAATACACCTCCTTATTTAAAAATGACATTATTAAAACTAAACAATCGTAAATACTTTATATAGCTTTCTATTTATATTTTCTATTTTATAGTAATAAAACCTAACTCTTTCTCTATAGTTATTAATTCTTTGATTTTTGCCTGTCTTTCCTTACCTAATATGCCACATTTTATATAGGGTATATTGAAACCAACAGCTAAATGAGAAATACTATTATCTAAAGTTTCTCCACTCCTATGAGATATAATTGAAGTGATTTTATTTTTATTTGCAAAATCTAAAACCTCTTTTAATTTAATCAAACTTCCAGCTTGATTTGGTTTTAAAATTACTCCTTGAATTGATTTTAATTTAACAGCTTTTTTTAATCTCTCTAAATTTGTTACAATTAAATCATCACCAACAACCATCGTATTTTTTATTTTAGCAAAACCTTCAAAATCTTCTTCTTCTAAAGGATCTTCAACATAAAATAAATCATATTTTTTAATTAAATCATTAACATAATCTATTTGTTCTTCCCTAGTTAATTTTTTATCTCTATATACATAATGTTTTCCATCCCAAAAAGAATTTGCAGCTATATCTAATCCTAAATTAACATTATGTTCTTTACAAAATTTAGACATAATTTCTAAAACTTGTTCATCATTTAAATTAGGAGCCCATGCACCCTCATCAGTCATTTGTAAAAGAAAATTTTTGTCTAATTTTTCAATAGGTTCTTGTAAATCTCTATGTATTTTCATATTTAGAAATGATTTATCAAAAAAAGTTTTCTCTTTAGGTATTAATAAAAATTCCTGAAAGTTAGTTGACTTGCCTTTAAAATGAGCTCCACCACCGATGGCATTACCTACAGGTGTTGGAATTTTCCCCCCTTTAAGCCATTTGTAACCACCATTCTTTTTTAAAATAGCAAATTCTAAAGCAATTCTAGTATTGCCTCCTAAATTTTTTGTTAAATCTTCAATTTTTTTTAAATCAGAAAATTCTTTAATATTTAATTTTTCAATAGATTCTTGTAATTTATTTAAGGAATTAATTTCTTCATCTAGACTTTTATTATAATCTTTAACTTCATGCTTACCTTTAGATTTTCCACTTGGGGCACTTCCATTACTTCCTTTATAATTAACTTCTATAGTGGACTCTTTTCTTGAATTTAGAATTTTCCTTGCAAACATATAAAAAATAAAAAGAAATATGTTATTTAAACTTTCCTAGGTAATGGTCTTTTAATAGTTAAGGGCAGAACACCTTTTTCAAATTCTTGTTTAGCAATCTCTATGGGATTATAATTTATTTTTTCAAAGTCCCCTTTACCCATTTTAATTAAAAGGGGAGCCCCCATAGAAATTTGTAAAGATCTTGCCCCAATTATTCTGGCTCTCTCGTATTTTGTGTAATTCATTTTATTAATTTTTTTAAATCTTTTTCTTTTGCAATTGCAATATCTACCATTTGCGTAATTTCTTCCATTTTTAAACCTTTTTCTCCACCTTTTTGCATTGCATGTATATTGCCATCAGCAGTCGTTACTGTTAATCTAGAGTCTAAAACACTTTCTTCTTGCATTCCAGGATCAACTATTATTTTACTATTTATTTTACCTAAAGTACAAGTTATTGGTAATTTAGTTAACTCTATTTTTTTATTACTATATTCTCCATGTAAAACTCGTTCTTTTTCATATTTTGGTAATTTAGCATTCTTCAATGCAGCTATAGCAGCTAAAGCACATGCATCAATTAAATTACCATCATCATTTATTGTATAAATATCTATGAAGGCCATCCATACTTTTTCTCCTTTCTTAATGCATAATTTCTTGAAATCCAAAGCTTTACTTTCTCTTATACCTCTATCAACAACTCTTGCTAATTCAGTTGCTTGCGCTCCTGGTGGTCCTAAATCAAATTCAGGACTTGATAAAGGTAATAATTCCGCTGTTACAATAATAGTTCCTTCATCAGGATTATCAGGATAAGGTTCTCCAACATTAAATTTAACACCAACGATAACTTCTGTATCACCTATTTTACATCTTGCAGCACCATCAGCATTTTTACTAACATCATAACTTAATTCTACTTTTCTATATTCGTCTAATTTTCTGTTACTTAACCTTTTATCTTGCTCAATTAATGAAATGATATAATCTTTATTCATCATTTTCCTTCCCCCTTAAAGTGATCCTTTAATGTTTTTACTTGTAATTTGTAAATTTCTTCACAACCTTTTTTAGACATTTCCAAAGCTTCCTTCAATTCTTTTTTAGAAACATTTCCATCTAATTGTAATAATGTAAAATCTTTTGTTCTTGGAGAATATGCTATAGGTATATCAGTAGCACCTTCTTCATGATCTTCTTCTTCTTTGTCTAAATCCACAACAACTTTGTCTGAAACTTTGCCTACAGAAATTGAAGAAACTAAATCTTTCATTGTAATACCTGCATGAGCTAAAGCCATTGAAGCTGCAGTTATACCTGCACATCTTGTTCCAGCATTAGCTTGTGTAATCTCAATAAATAAATCAATAACTGCATTTGGATGTTTACTTAAATCCAAAACAGGTGACAATGATTTTGCAGTAACTAAACTTATTTCACTAGACCTTCTTGAAGGTCCAGGTCTTTTTCTATCAGGAACAGAAAAACTTGCCATATCATAATTACATCTTAAAATCCCTTTTGAAGGATTTTGTAAAAATCTAGGATGAAGTTTTCTTGGTCCATAAACAGCTGCTATTGCAATTGTATCTCCGATTTTGAACATAGCACTTCCGTCAGCTCTCTTAATAACTCCTATTTTAGCTTCAGTTTTTCTCATTTCGTCAAATTTTCTGCCATCAAACCTTTTAGTGTAACTCATTTTTTGCCTCCCTTCTTTAGGAACTCTTTAATTCTGTCTGTCAATCCTTCATTATGGCTTTCTTCATCCACTTTTAATATTGCATTTGTAGCTAAAACTTCGTCTTCTACTTTTTCTCCTTTAATCCAAATTAAACCGTTTTGACCAACGAAAATTTTACAATTAGTTTTTTCTTTTATTAAAGAAATCATACTTCCTTGTTTTCCTATAATTCTAGGAACTTTAGATGGAGTAACTTCAATAATTTTTCCATCTTTTAATTTTCTTAATCCTGGCCCCTTCATACTTAAATCTATAATGCTATTTCTAATTACTTTACTTACTTTGGCCATAATTATATCTCCAAAATTGTAAAATGTAGTTAAGTCAGCCCCTCTTTCTATGAATTCAGAAGCTTCTCTAATAGATAAATTTGCATCATAAGGTCCACCTAAATTTACAAACCATCCCCCAAAACTTATATCTGAAACTCTTCCTATAACTTGATCATCCGTTCTGGGCATATAAGTTCCAGTTAAAGGAATTACTTTTATCAACTTATTATCTAATAGGCCTAAGCCTAATTTAGAAGAAAATATTTTATCTCCTTCCCTAAAACTTCCCATTCCAGGTAAGTAATCCATGCCTTCAGCAAGTTCTTCTCCAGGAACAACAATAGATTTTTCTTTCATTAATATTTTTGACATTTTCTTTTACCTCACTTGTAATACTTTTGTTTCAACATCACCTTTAGTTAATTTATTCAATTCATCATAAAGGTCATTTTGCAATCCTGCTGGTGTTTCTACAACAACAACTAAACTACCATCATCTTGCCATTCATCTTTTAGCAATTTTCCATATTTTTTAACAATAGTATAACTTTGTCCAGAAAACTGAGCAGGAACCTTAACAGCAATTTCTCTTATTTCATATTTTACTGGTAAGACTTCTCTTATTTTTGTAATAATATCTTTAACTTGATCTTCTGCGCTCTTAAATTCATCAATACCTGCCTTAACTTCAATTATAGCATTTTCTATTCTTTGAATAGGATGTGGTAAATTTGTATTAGGATCAACAGAATTTCTATGTATTATTTCAATTATTCTTCTTTTTTTCCCCTCTCTTAATTTATTTTTATACTCGGAAGTTAATTGAACTTCTCCTTCATTTAATATTATTTCACTTATTTTTCTGTAATCTTCGGTTCCAAAATATTTGTCTAAGTTTTTAGCATGCTCTCCTTTTTTAACATCTTTAAAAATAGCATCTGTAGCTAAAACATTATCTAAATTAGTTTCTGTTCCCTGTTTGAAATTCATAGCCTTCTCACAATCTACAAGAATTTCAAAATTACTTCCATCTTTGTTTATTTTAGCAATAACTGCCTTGTCAACATCTACCATTTTACTTTTCTTAAATCTTCTTGACTATATCTCCTAAATTTCTTTTCTGTATCATTAATATAAGAAGCATCTATTCTTGATATATCAAATTCCTTACCTTGAACTTTCTTCAATGCTTTTAATGCTAATTTTAATCCACTAGACAAATCCATACTTTCTTTGTAATTTTTATTTAAGAAATCTTTAATTTCATTTTCATTTTCTCCAATAGCTGTTGCTTTATATTGGAAAAAAATTCCTGTTGGATCTGTTACATAAAGTTCTTTTTCACTATTAATACCTGCAAATAATAAAGATACACCAAACGGTCTTGCACCTCCAAATTGAGTAAAATTTTGTTTAATATCACAAATATTTTTTACAATTTCCAAAACATTTACAGGACTATCATAAGTAACTCTATGTTGTTGAGCAATTAACCTTGCTCTTTCAATTAAGATTCTTCCATCCATAACATATCCAGTAGAAGTAACTCCTATATGTTCATCAACTTGAGAAACTTTTTCAAGAGATTTAGTTATAATTAAAGGTTCTGCTACTCTTCTATCAGCAACTAATAAAACTCCATCTTTACAAACAACCCCCATAGCAGGAATTCCTTGTTTAACGGCTTTTTTAGCATATTCTACTTGAAGTAATCTTCCATCAGGACTAAACATTGTTGAAGTCCTATCCTATCCCATCATTTGATGTTGCATTGATTCCATTTTTTAAGCCTCCATTTTTTGTCTTGCTTTTTTTAATGTTCCACTTATACTTGTGGTTTTTATTATAACTTTTTTCTTATTAATATTTTTTATCAATATTAATGCTGTTTTTATTTTATCAGCATATAAATGTGTTATTTTTATGATTCCTTTGTTTTTTTTATAATCAGGCAATATTTTCAACCCTGTTTTTGCTGTCTCTAATTCTCCCAGGAAACTCAATATAGAGTTTATTATAGCCTCCTTTAATTCATTATGTTTTATTTTGGTCTCAGAAACCATTTCAAATACCAAATATCTATTTTTTTC
This sequence comes from archaeon, assembly GCA_021107205.1. Taxonomy (GTDB): domain Archaea; phylum Nanobdellota; class Nanobdellia; order SCGC-AAA011-G17; family GW2011-AR20; genus JAIOTD01. Next base: position 13,167 of record JAIOTD010000006.1, read on the forward strand.
TTTTAAACTCGGCATTAATGGTTTCAATTTGAACACCAGAG